>NZ_JBIUWI010000009.1:54951-108716 GCF_044743385.1 Pseudomonas sp. NPDC087639
GCTGGCGCGCAAATACCACCCCGATGTCAGCAAGGAAAAGGACGCCGAGGCCAAGTTCAAGGACGCCTCGGAAGCCTATGAAGCGCTGAAAAGCGCCGACAAACGCGCCGAATACGACGAGCTGCGCCGCTATGGCCAGCACGGTCAGCCGTTCCAGGGGCCACCGGGCTGGCAGAGCCGTGGCGGTTTTGGCGGCGGCGGTGGCGACACCGGCGACTTCTCGGACTTCTTCAGTTCGATCTTCGGCAATCGCGGCCCCGGTTTCGGTGGCGGTGAAGGTCGGCAACAACGCAGTGCAGGGCGCCGAGGGCAAGACGTGGAAATGGAACTGCCGATCTTCCTCGAGGAAACGCTCTCGAACGAATCGAAGAAGGTCACCTTTCAGGTGCCGCAATACAACGCCAACGGCCAGCACGTCAGCAACACCAGCAAGAGCCTGAACGTGAAGATCCCGGCGGGCGTGACCGACGGCGAGCGCATCCGCCTCAAAGGTCAGGGCGCACCTGGCGCAGGTGGCGGGGCGAATGGCGATCTGTACCTGACCATTCGTTTCGCGCCGCATCCGAAGTTCGATGTCGAAGGCGAAAACCTGATCATTACGTTGCCGCTGGCACCGTGGGAGTTGGCGTTGGGCGCTGAAGTGGCCGTGCCGACCCTGACCGGCAAGATCAACCTCAAGGTTCCGGCCGGCAGTCAGAACGGTCAGCGCATGCGCGCCAAGGGCCATGGTCTGAAAAACAAGGCCGGCGAGCGCGGTTATCTGTTCGTGCAGCTCAAGGCCGTGATGCCGAAAGCAGCGGACGATGACGTCAAGGCGTTGTGGCAGGAACTGGCGAAAAAAGCCGCCTTCAATCCGCGAGAGAACTTCTGAACCCAGCGACGGAGTAGCCCATCATGAGCAGCCCCCTGATCGTTCAACTGGACATGGCAGAATTCTGTGAGGCGGCCGATTTGTCGGACGTCTACGTGATCGAAATCGTCGAACACGGCATCCTCGAACCTCAGGGCGCGCAGCCCAGGGAATGGCGTTTCACCGATTACGAACTGACTCTGGCCAAACGCGCCGCCAAGCTGCGGCGCGATCTGGATCTGGAGTGGGAAGGCGTCGCCCTGGCGTTGAATCTGCTGGAAGAAGTGAAGGAACTGCGGGCCGAGAACCGTATGTTGCGCCAGCGATTGGGGCGGCTGGTGGTCGAGTAGTTTTACCGTTGTTTACAGTTTGCACTGAAGGGCCTCTTCGCTGGCAAGCCAGCTCCCACAAGTATCGCGTCGAATGCATATTTTGCGACCGACGCAGAACCCTGTGGGAGCTGGCTTGCCAGCGATGAATTCCCCTCGGTTTATCTGCTTAAACCTTTCTGGGCAACACCACTCTGAACAGCGTCCCGTCAGCCGCGTTCGAGCTGACTTCGATTGTCCCGCCATGGGCGATGACTACTTCCTTGACGATAAACAACCCCAAACCGAGGCTGGTAGAAGGCTGCCCGAGCTGTTCGTCGGCGCTGCGCACCAGCGGGTCGAAGATCGTACCGACTGCTTCTTCGGGAATCGGTGTGCCGAAGTTATGCACCGTAAGGCACACGCTATCGCCTTCTGCGCTGAGGCTCACGGTCACGTCGTGCTGGTTTGAACCGTGCTGCAAGGCATTGCCAATCAGGTTTTGCAGCAGTTGATCGATGCGCCCGGCATCCCATGTTCCCCTGGTATCGCCTTCTACAGTCAGCGTCGGATCGCATTCCGGATTGCCCGCGCAAGCCTCGGCAATCGCTGCCCGCGTCGCGTCGGCCATGTCCATCGGCGCCGGCTCGATCGGCAGGCTTCTGCCCAGACGACTGCGCACCAGTTCCAGCAAGTCGCTGACCATGGCCGCCATGTGTCGTGCGCCACGTTTGATATTGAGGGCGCACGTCAGGGCATCGCCTTCCAGACGGGTTTTGCGCAGCAGCAATTCGGTGGACATGCTCACCGCTTGCAGCGGCGCGCGCAGGTCATGGCCAAGGATGGCAAGGAAGATGTCGCGCGAACGGTTGACCTGTTCGGCATAGGCGGCGGTCGATTCGGCCAGGGCCTCGTCGATGGCTTCGTTGAAGCGGATCATGTCCTGGAAATAGGCGACGTCAGGGGATTGCAGGCTGTTGACCCACAGGCGAATCACACAGGCCCGCAGATGGCGGAATTCACTGGTCATCTGCACCAGATCAAAACCCACGGTGTGGCGCAACTCGCCATGGCTGGCGCCGGCCTCGTCCAGGCTTGGGGTTTTCTCCGGGCCTTCGCCCTTGGCTTTGGCAGCCTGTTCGGCGGGGCTCTGTGGTTTGTTCATGTCGCGAGCGGCGGCCCGCAGAATTTCGCTGGCGTGATCGCGCAGCGCGGTGGAGTCCAGATGGTCGGCGGCCGGGGTAATGGTAGCGGCAAATTGTTCCCACTCATCGACGATAGGGTCGATGTTGGCCACGATGAACTCGGAAAGACGCATGGGCGGTCCCTGAAAATAGTGAAGCGAATCGAATATTAGTCCCTTTGGCGGGAAATACACGACCGTTTGTGCGGTGGTTTTCTACCGCCATCAAAAAGGCCCCGAGACCGTGCTGCAGGGCACGGTATCGGGGCCTGTTTTATGGCGTTGAGGTCAGAACAGGAAATAGCGCTGAGCCATCGGCAGGGTGTCTGCCGGTTCGCACCACAGCAACACGCCGTCGGCCTTGACCTGGTAAGTCTGCGGATCGACATCGATGTTCGGTAGGTAATCGTTGTGGATCAAATCGGTTTTCTGCACCTCGCGGCAACCTTTGACCACGGCGATTTTCTTCTTCAGCCCCAGCGTTTCCGGCAACCCGGCTTCCTGCGCGGCCTGACTGATAAAGGTCAGGCTGGTAGCGTGCAGCGAACCGCCATAACTGGCAAACATCGGGCGGTAGTGCACCGGTTGCGGTGTCGGAATCGATGCGTTGGCATCACCCATCAGGCTCGCCGCAATGGCCCCTCCCTTGAGAATCAGCGTCGGCTTCACGCCAAAAAACGCCGGGCGCCACAGCACCAGGTCCGCCCATTTCCCTACTTCGATCGAGCCCACTTCATGGCTGATGCCATGAGTGATCGCCGGGTTGATCGTGTATTTGGCGATGTAGCGCTTGGCGCGGAAGTTGTCGTTGCCTTCACCGTCCTGGGGCAGGGGGCCGCGCTGCTTTTTCATCTTGTCGGCGGTCTGCCAGGTGCGCGTGATGACTTCGCCGACGCGGCCCATGGCCTGGCTGTCGGAACTGATCATCGAGAACGCGCCAAGGTCATGGAGGATGTCTTCGGCGGCAATCGTCTCGCGGCGGATGCGGCTCTCGGCGAACGCCACGTCTTCGGCAATGCTCGGGTCGAGGTGGTGGCAGACCATCAACATGTCGAGGTGTTCGTCGATGGTGTTGCGGGTGAACGGCCGGGTCGGGTTGGTCGAACTCGGCAGCACGTTGGCAAAACCGCAGGCCTTGATGATGTCCGGCGCATGACCGCCACCGGCACCTTCGGTGTGATAGGTGTGGATGGTGCGGCCCTTGAAGGCGCCGAGGGTGGTTTCCACAAACCCCGATTCATTGAGGGTGTCGGTGTGGATCGCCACCTGTACGTCATATTGATCGGCGACATTCAGGCAGTTGTCGATGCTCGCCGGGGTGGTGCCCCAGTCTTCGTGCAACTTAAGGCCGATGGCGCCGGCCTTGACCTGTTCGATCAGCGGCTCCGGCAGGCTGGCGTTGCCCTTGCCGGTGAGGCCGATGTTCATCGGGAAGGCATCGGCGGCCTGGAGCATGCGCGCCAGGTGCCATGGGCCCGAAGTGCAGGTGGTGGCGTTGGTGCCGGTGGCAGGTCCCGTGCCGCCACCGATCATGGTGGTGACGCCACTCATCAGCGCTTCTTCGATCTGCTGCGGGCAGATGAAGTGAATGTGCGTGTCGATGCCGCCAGCGGTGAGGATCATGCCTTCGCCGGCGATCACTTCGGTGCTGGCGCCGATGGCGATGTTCACGTTGGGCTGCACGTCCGGGTTGCCGGCCTTGCCGATCGCGGCGATGCGCCCGTCCTTGAGGCCGACGTCGGCTTTGACGATGCCCCAGTGGTCGATGATCAGCGCATTGGTGATCAGTGTGTCGACCACTTCGGCGGCGAGCAGTTGACTCTGGCCCTGGCCGTCGCGGATGACTTTACCACCGCCGAATTTCACTTCTTCGCCGTAGGTGGTGAAGTCTTTTTCGACTTCGATCCACAGCTCGGTATCGGCCAGGCGCACCTTGTCGCCGACGGTGGGGCCGAACATGTCGGCGTAGGCTTGTCTGGAGATTTTCATGCTGCGTCCTTCAGGAAAATAGTGGTGAGCCGTCGACCCTCACCCTAGCCCTCTCCCGGAGGGAGAGGGGACTGATCGCGGTGTGGCGGCTATCGGTGCTCGGCTCCCTCTCCCTCGGGAGAGGGCTGGGGTGAGGGGCAGCGGTGCGCACGCAATTCAGAGATCACCCATGACCCGCCCGGCAAAGCCGAACACCCGTCGATGCCCGGCGTAATCCACCAGCTCAACCTCGCGGCTCTGCCCCGGCTCGAAGCGTACCGCCGTGCCGGCCGGAATATTCAGACGCATGCCACGGCTGGCCGCGCGATCAAAGGTCAGCGCGTCGTTGGTTTCGAAAAAGTGATAGTGCGAACCCACCTGGATCGGCCGGTCGCCGCTGTTGGCGACTTTCAGGCTGACGGTGCGGCGGCCGACGTTGAGTTCGATGTCGCCGGGCTGGATCTGGTATTCACCGGGAATCATCACTGGGCTCCTTGCAGAATCTTGTAGTAGAGGGCGGTCGGTCGATAGGTGCCGTTCGGGTCGCAGGCGTAGTCGGGTATTTCGCCGGCGCGGGTGTAACCCAGGGCTTTATAGAAATCTTCAGCGGGGGAGCCGGCCTCAGTGTCGAGGAAGAGCATGCCGCGCTTGTGCTTGGGCGCTTCCAGTTCCAGCGCATGCATCAATTGCTGGCCGAGGCCGCGACGGCGGGCGTGTTCGCGCACCAGCAGTTTCTGCACCTCGGCGCGATTGAGACCGTTGGCCTTCTGGCACAGTCCCAGTTGCACGCTGGCCAGCACCTGCTCGTCCTTGACCACCACCCAGAGCAATACGCTGCCCTTGTTGACGTTGTCCTGAACGTCATCGAAGTAGGCGCGGGCCTGGGCGGCGTCGAGGTCGGCCATGAAGCCGACACTCGCGCCATAGCCCACCGCATCGAGCAACAGATCGATCAGGCCCTGACGATAGTGCGCAAAACTTTCAGCGTTGACGCGGCGCAGTTGGGCGGCGTTCATCAGTGTCACTCCTTGTTGGCTTCGGGCGGCTCCGCGCCAGGGTTGAGGGTCAGTTGCATGAAGGTCAGATCGAGCCAGCGGCCGAACTTGGTGCCGACTTGCGGCATCTGTCCGGTGATGATGAAACCGGCACGTTCATGCAGACGAATAGAGGCGGCGTTGCCGCTTTCGATGGCGGCCACCATCACGTGCTTGCCGCAGGTTTTTGCCCGCGCGATCAGCGCCGTCATCAGTTGCGGGCCAAGACCGTTGCCGCGTTGGTCGCTGCGTACGTAAACCGAATGCTCGACGGTGTGGCGGAAGCCGTCGAAGGGCCGCCAGTCACCGAACGAAGCGTAGCCGAGCACGCTGTTGTCGATGTCGCAGATCACCAGAATCGGATAGGCCTGCGACTGACGGGCGCTGAACCACGCCTGACGGTTGCCGAGGTCCACGGCGGATTCGTTCCAGATCGCCGTGGTGTTGAGCACGGCGTCGTTGTAGATGTCGCGGATCGCCGGCAGGTCGGCGTGCAGCGCATCGCGAATGCTGTAAGTCATGGCGCGGCCTCAGACGATCGGTTGGTGGACGGTCACCAGTTTGGTGCCGTCGGGAAACGTCGCTTCGACCTGGATCTCCGGGATCATTTCCGGGATGCCTTCCATCACTTGTTCGCGGGAAAGCAGGGTGGTGCCGAAGTGCATCAGCTCGGCCACGGTCCGGCCGTCACGGGCGCCTTCGAGCAGCGCGGCGGAGATGTAGGCCATGGCTTCCGGGTAGTTGAGCTTCACACCGCGAGCCAGTCGGCGCTCGGCGACGAGGCCGGCGGTGAAGATCAGCAGCTTGTCTTTTTCGCGTGGAGTCAGGTCCATTGTGGATTTCCATCAGGGCAGATTGAAAAGAGTCGGGACTGTTGGCACAGATCCCTGTGGGAGCGAGCCTGCTCGCGAATACGGACTCATATTCAGCGAATTTGTTGGCTGACATGACGCTTTCCCGAGCAGGCTCGCTCCCACATTAGATTGCATTTCAGGTGTTCCAGATTCGTGGGGGCATGGCCTCGCGACCGAGCAGGGCGGGTCTGAGCAATCGCCACAGATCAATCAACCAGCCTCGCGCCAACAACGCCTCACTGGCCAGACACCTGGCAACCAAAAGCCCCGGCAGCTGCGTCAGATCCCCGCGCACTTCATGCCCCAGCGAGCGGCAGCGCTCAAGCAGTTCGGCATCAATTTCGCCAGTGACCAACAGCGTCGCAAACACCGGTTGCCCGTCCAGCCCGATCGGCGACTCAAGCAAACCGTCACCGCCGACAATGCGCTGGCGTTCATGCCAGAGCAATCGACCATCGCGACGAATATCCAGATGGCTCTGAAAGTGCCCGAGGTCGAAACGCTCGCCACTGGCCGGTCGACCCAGCGCAACCACATCCCAGTAGAACAGCCGCGCATCACCCTCAAGATCGATCGAGGTGGTCAGTTCAGCCTGAGCGGCGCTGTAGACGATGGTCTCTTGCGGCAACCATTCCAGTGTCGCCCCGGCAGCCACCTTCAAGTCGAGCTTCTGATAAGCGGGCCCCGCCGCGCGATACCACTTGGCCGCGCCGGGGCTGGTGATCTGTGCCCAGGCGTCTTGTTCGACACGGGCGCTGATATCGAGCCGATCACCGCCGGCAATCCCGCCCGGTGGGTGGACGATGATGTGCTGACAGACCTCAGGGCCCTCGGCGTACAGATGCTTTTGCACCCGCAGCGGGCCGAGATGGCGGCGCATGACCGGGCGCGTGCAGTCGCCGAAGCGGGCGTAGGCCAGCTCCAGCTCGGCGTGCCAGCTCGGGGTAAACAGGGCAGGTGAGACAGTCGAGTTCATATTTTCTAATTATCGTTAGGAAGCTACAGGTTAGATGGTTACCAGCCCACGCACACCCTCGGCCTCCATATTTTCTCCGCGACCCTGCTGGACGATCTCGCCCCGGGACATCACCAGGTATTGATCGGCCAGTTCGGCGGCGAAATCGTAGAACTGCTCGACCAGCAGAATCGCCATGTCGCCGCGAGCCGCCAGTTTCTTGATCACCGCGCCGATCTCCTTGATCACCGACGGTTGAATGCCTTCGGTGGGTTCGTCGAGGATCAGCAAGCGCGGACGGCTGGCCAGTGCGCGACCAATCGCAAGCTGTTGTTGCTGGCCACCGGACAAGTCACCGCCGCGCCGCTGCTTCATTTGCAACAGCACCGGGAACAGTTCGTAGATGAACGCCGGGACTTCCTTGGCCTCGGAGCCGGGAAAACGCGACAGGCCCATCAGCAGGTTTTCCTCCACCGTCAGCCGCCCGAAAATCTCCCGGCCCTGTGGCACATAAGCGATACCGGCGTGTACCCGCTGGTGTGGCTTGAACGTGGTGATCGGTTTGCCTTCCCAATTTACTGCGCCTTCCTTGGCCGGCAACAGGCCCATCAGGCATTTGAGCAGGGTGGTCTTGCCCACGCCGTTACGGCCTAGCAGGCAGGTGACTTCGCCGACCTTCACGTCAAAAGTGAGGCCGCGCAGGATGTGGCTACCGCCGTAATACTGGTGCAGCTTGTCGACTTGCAGCATTCTCAAATTCTCCTCAAGTCCCCTGTGGGAGCGAGCCTGCTCGCGAAAGCGGTGTGTCAGGCGATGAATGGTTTGAATGTCAGTCCGCATTCGCGAGCAGGCTCGCTCCCACAGTCTTGATCAGTGTTCAGGGCTAGCGGCCGAGGTAAACCTCGATCACCCGCTCGTTTTCCTGCACCTGCTCAAGCGACCCTTCTGCCAACACGCTGCCCTGGTGCAACACCGTCACATGGTCGGCAATCGAGCCGACAAAGCCCATGTCGTGTTCCACCACCATCAGCGAATGCTTGCCTGCCAGCGACTTGAACAACTCGGCGGTGAACTCGGTTTCGGCATCGGTCATGCCCGCCACCGGCTCGTCGAGCAGCAGCAGTTGTGGGTCTTGCATCAGCAACATGCCGATTTCCAGGAACTGCTTTTGGCCGTGGGACAACAGGCCCGCCGGGCGATTGACCGAGGTGGTCAGGCGAATGGTCTCCAGCACTTCGCTGATGCGATCTTTCTGCTCACCACTCAACCGTGCCCGCAAACTGGCCCACACCGACTTGTCGGTCTTCTGCGCCAGTTCGAGGTTTTCAAACACGCTCAGCGCTTCAAACACCGTCGGTTTCTGGAACTTGCGGCCGATGCCAGCCTGGGCAATCTGCACTTCGCTCATCTGTGTCAGGTCGAGGGTTTCGCCGAACCATGCCTTGCCGTGGCTGGGGCGCGTCTTGCCGGTGATCACGTCCATCAGCGTGGTCTTGCCCGCGCCGTTGGGGCCGATGATGCAGCGCAATTCGCCGACACCGATGTACAGATTGAGATTGTTCAGCGCGCGGAAGCCGTCGAAGCTGACGCTGATGTCTTCCAGGGTCAGGATCGTGCCGTGGCGGGTATCTAGGCCCGGGCCGACGCGTTGGCCGAGACCGATGGAATCGCGGCTGGTGCCGGCGTCCTTGTTCGGCTCGACGGGGAAGAAGGCTGGCTCCAGCATGAATTCAGCGCTTGCCGTGACTCTCATGATTCACCTCGTTTCTTCAGCAGACCGATCACGCCTTTGGGCAGGTACAGGGTCACGACGATGAACAGCGCGCCGAGGAAGAACAGCCAGTATTCCGGGAAAGCCACGGTGAACCAGCTCTTCATGCCGTTGACCACACCGGCGCCGAGCAAAGGCCCGATCAGCGTGCCACGACCGCCAAGGGCGACCCAGACTGCCGCTTCGATCGAGTTGGTCGGCGACATCTCGCTCGGGTTGATGATCCCCACTTGCGGCACATACAGCGCACCGGCCAAACCGCACAGCACCGCGCTCAGTACCCAGACGAACAGCTTGAATCCGCGCGGATCGTAGCCGCAGAACATCAGACGGTTTTCCGCATCGCGCAGCGCGGTCAGCACCCGGCCGAACTTGCTCTGCGCCAGACGCCAGCCGATAAACAGACTCGCCACCAGCAGCAGTACGGTCGCCAGAAACAGCACCGCGCGAGTGCCCGGTTCAGTGATGCCGAAGCCCAGAATCGTACGGAAATTGGTGAAGCCGTTGTTGCCGCCAAACCCGGTCTCGTTGCGGAAAAACAGGAGCATGCCGGCGAAGGTCAGGGCCTGGGTCATGATCGAGAAGTACACGCCCTTGATCCGCGAACGGAAGGCGAAGAAGCCGAACACCAGCGCCAGCAAACCCGGCGCCAACACCACCAGGCACATGGCCCAGACAAAGCTGCTCGTGCCGGTCCAGTACCACGGCAACTCCGTCCACGACAGGAAGGTCATGAACGCCGGCAAGCCATCACCGGCGGCCTGACGCATCAGGTACATGCCCATCGCATAACCGCCGAGGGCGAAGAACAAGCCATGGCCGAGGGACAACAGACCGGCGTAACCCCAGACCAGATCCAGCGCCAGCGCGACAATGGCGTAGCAGAGGATTTTGCCGACCAGCGTCAGGGTGTAAGCGGAGACGTGCAGCGTGCTGTCCGGTGACAACAGCGACAGCAACGGCAATGCGATCAGTAACGCGAGAATCACTGCGCCGATGGCAATCGTGACTTTCGGGCCGGCCTTTTGCGTGGCCGTGACTAACAGAGGCTGGTTCATCAGTCGATCACCCGTCCTTTCAGTGCGAAGAGGCCTTGCGGACGTTTCTGGATAAACAGAATGATCAGCGCGAGGATCAGGATCTTGCCGAGCACCGCACCGATCTGCGGTTCAAGGATCTTGTTGGCGATACCGAGGCCGAACGCCGCGAGCACGCTGCCGGCCAACTGGCCAACACCTCCGAGCACCACCACGAGGAACGAGTCGATGATGTAGCTCTGACCCAGGTCCGGGCCGACGTTGCCAATCTGGCTCAGCGCTACACCACCGAGGCCGGCGATGCCCGAGCCAAGTCCGAAGGCGAGCATGTCGACGCGTCCGGTCGGCACGCCGCAGCAAGCGGCCATGTTGCGGTTCTGGGTGACCGCGCGGACGTTGAGGCCCAGGCGAGTCTTGTTCAGCAGCAGCCAGGTGAGGACAACCACAAACAGCGCGAAGGCGATGATGACGATGCGGTTGTACGGCAGCACCAGATTCGGCAGCACTTGAATGCCGCCGGACAGCCACTCCGGGTTCGCCACTTCGACGTTTTGCGCACCGAACAGCAGGCGCACCAGTTGAATCAGCATCAGGCTGATGCCCCACGTCGCGAGCAATGTTTCCAATGGTCGCCCGTAGAGGTGGCGAATCACCGTGCGCTCCAGCGCCATGCCGATGGCGGCGGTGACGAAAAACGCCACCGGCAGCGCGATCAGCGGATAGAACTCGATGGCCTGCGGGGCGTAACGCTGGAACATCAGCTGCACCACATACGTCGAGTAGGCACCGAGCATCAGCATCTCGCCGTGGGCCATGTTGATCACGCCGAGCAAGCCGAAAGTGATCGCCAGGCCGAGGGCCGCCAGCAGCAGGATCGAACCGAGCGACATACCGCTGAATGCCTGACCGAGTATTTCGCCGATCAGCAGTTTGCGTTTGACCTGGGCGAGGCTGGTTTCGGCGGCCGTGCGCACGCCAGCATCGGCTTCGACACCGGGTTCGAGCAAGCCTTCGAGGCGGGTGCGGGCCAGTGGGTCGCCGGTTTCACCGAGCAAGCGCACGGCGGCCAGACGCACCGCCGGATCGGTATCGACCAATTGCAGATTGGCCAACGCCAGGCTCAGAGCGGCGTGGACACTTTCATCTTTTTCGCCAGCGAGTTGCTGGTCGAGGAATTTCAGCTGCGCGGGTTTCGCGCTTTTCTGCAATTGCTGCGCGGCAGTCAGACGGATTTTGGCGTCGGCGGCGAGCAATTGGTGGCTGGCCATGGCGGTGTCGATCAGACCCCGCAGGCGGTTGTTCAGGCGCAGGGTTTTTGGTTGGCCGTCGACGGTCAGTTCGCCTTGTTGCAGGGCGTTGATCAGTTCGATACGGGCCGGGTCGGGCTGCGCGGCCCAGGCTTCGAGCAGTTTGGCCTGCTGCACGGGATTGGCCGCGACGAAGTCTTCGGCGTCGCCGGCGTGGGTGGCCATCGGCAGCAACAGTGCGATGGCGCAGATAAAACGGTAGAGGGCAGTGGGCATAGTCAGTCGCCTTGACGCGGACATTGTGGGAGCGAGCCTTTGTGGCGAGGGGATTTATCCCCGATCGGCTGCGAAGCAGTCGCGAAATCAGTCGACGCGATCAATCTGATACACCGCGACTGCTTGATTGGGGGCTGCTTCGCAACCCATCGGGGATAAATCCCCTCGCCACAAAAGCCCGCTCCCACAGGGGAATTGCATCAGCCCCACGCCAAGCGCAAGGCTGACATCCAGTGACTCAGTTGCTCTTCACCGCATAATCCGGCTTCTTGTCGTTGCCATCGATGAACGGGCTCCACGGCTGCGCACGGATCGGCCCTTCGGTCTGCCAGACCACGTTGAACTGACCATCGGCCTGAATCTCGCCGATCATTACCGGTTTGTGCAGGTGGTGATTGGTCTTGTCCATGGTCAGGGTGTAGCCAGACGGTGCGGCGAAGGTCTGGCCGGCCAGCGCTTCGCGGACTTTGTCGACGTCGGTGGACTTGGCTTTCTCAGCTGCTTGCGCCCACATGTGGATGCCGACGTAAGTGGCTTCCATCGGGTCGTTGGTCACCGCCTTGTCGGCGCCCGGCAGGTTGTGTTTCTTCGCGTAGGCTTTCCAGTCCGCGACGAATTTCTTGTTCTGCGGGTTCTCCACCGACTCGAAGTAGTTCCACGCCGCGAGGTTGCCCACCAGCGGTTTGGTGTCGATGCCGCGCAGTTCTTCTTCGCCGACCGAGAACGCCACGATCGGTACGTCAGTCGCCTTCAGACCCTGGTTGGCCAGCTCTTTATAGAACGGCACGTTGGAGTCGCCGTTGACCGTGGATATAACGGCAGTTTTGCCGCCAGCCGAGAATTTTTTGATGTTGGCGACGATGGTTTGATAGTCGCTGTGACCGAACGGGGTGTAGACCTCTTCGATGTCCTTGTCGGCCACGCCTTTGGAGTGCAGGAACGAACGCAGGATCTTGTTGGTGGTGCGCGGGTAGACGTAGTCGGTGCCGAGCAGGAAGTAGCGCTTGGCGCTGCCGCCTTCTTCGCTCATCAGGTATTCACCCGCCGGGATCGCTTGCTGGTTCGGCGCGGCGCCGGTGTAGAACACGTTCGGCGACATCTCTTCGCCTTCGTACTGCACCGGGTAGAACAGCAGACCGTTGAGTTCTTCAAACACCGGCAATACCGATTTGCGCGATACCGAAGTCCAGCAACCGAACACCACCGCTACCTTGTCCTGGGTCAGCAACTGCCGGCCCTTTTCGGCGAACAGCGGCCAGTTCGACGCCGGGTCGACCACCACTGGTTCAAGCATCTTGCCGTTAACACCGCCTTTGGCGTTGATCTCGTCGATGGTCATCAGCGCCATGTCTTTGAGCGATGTTTCGGAGATCGCCATGGTGCCGGACAACGAATGCAGAATCCCGACCTTGATGGTCTCGGCGGCCTGGACGGTCCAGGTCATGCCCATCGCGGCAATGGATGCCGAGAGTGTGAAAGCCTTGATCAAACTGCGACGCTTCATTGTGCGATCTCCATGAACGTTAAAGTTTTTTATGGTTGGCAGATGCGGACGACTGAAGGGTGTTTTGCAAGGGCTGTGCCCGGTCGGGTTTGGGCAGGAAAATGTCGGTTTAGAGCGCTTGCGCGCGATTGCGATGCACCATGAAGGGACGCTGGTGGAGCGTTGGTGCAGGCGGCCGCGCCAGATTGGGGCGCGAACCGATCCCTGTAGGAGCTGCCGAAGGCTGCGATCTTTTGATCTTGTCTTTTAAGCAAAAAATCAAAAGATCGCAGCCTTCGGCAGCTCCTACAGTGGGGAGGGGGGTGTTGGGTCAGCGGCGGCGCATCAGGCCGATAAAGAACAGCCCGCCAATGGCCGCGGTGGCGACACCGATGGGCAGGTCTTCGGGGGCGATCATTGTGCGGGCGGCAACGTCGACCCAGATCAGAAACACACTCCCGATCAGCACGCACACCGGCAGCAAGCGCCGGTGTTCGGCGCCGACCAGACGCCGCGCAATGTGCGGCACCATCAGCCCGACAAACCCGATGGAGCCGCTGATCGACACCAGCACCCCGGTCATGAGCGAGGCTATGACGAACACCCGCAAGCGCACCGACCGCGCGTTCAGGCCTAAGGTGACGGCGGTCTGTTCGCCAGCCATCAACGCGTTCAACGGACGCGCCATGCCCAACAGCAAGATCAACCCGAGCAACACGCTGGCCGCCGGCACCGCGAGCAACTCCCAACGCGCCAGCCCAAGTCCGCCGAGCATCCAGAACATCACCGCTGAACTGGCGCGGTGGTCGCCCATGAACAGCAGCAAATTGGCGATCGCCATCATCACGAACGACACCGCCACACCGCACAGCAGCAAGCGATCGCTGTCGAGCCGGCCATGCCGACTGGCTATCGCCAGCACCACCAGCATGCTCAGCAACGCGCCGATAAACGCCGCGATCGGCAAGGTCAGCAGGCCGATGATTTCACCGACATGCAGCACCACAATCACCGCGCCCAATGTCGCCCCGGAGGTGACGCCGAGCAGATGCGGATCCGCCAGAGGATTACGCGTCACGGCTTGCAGCACCGCGCCGATCAGCGCGAGGCCGGCGCCGACCAACGCGCCGAGCAACATGCGCGGCACGCGGATCAGCCATACGATATGTTCCTGCCCAACGCTCCAGCTCACCTCGCCGAAACCAAACGCCTTGTGCAGCAAAATCCGCCACACCACATCGACCGGCACCCGCGCGGGGCCGAAGCCGAGCGACACCACGCACGACACCAGCAACACGGCGCCGAGGGCAATCAGCAACAGGGCGTAGCGACGGTTGATCATTGGCCGTGGAAACCTTTGGCCAGGGTTTCAACGGCCAGCACGTTGTCGATCCCCGGCGTGGCCTGCACGTACGGGATGACGATGAAACGCTGATTCTTGATCGCGTCGATCGATTGCAGGGCTTTGTTCTTCAGCAGGAATTCAATCTTCTGCTCGGCGGTGATTTCGCTGTAGTCGACGATCACGATCACCTGCGGATTGTGTTCGACCACGGTCTCCCAGTTGACCCGCGTCCAGCTCGCTTCGACGTTCTCGAGAATGTTGCGCCCACCCGCCGCATCGATCAACGCCTGCGGCATGCCGAGGCGGCCGGAGGTCATGGCGCGGTCTTCGCCGCTGTCGTAGAGGAACACGCGTGGTTTTTCTGCCGGCAGGTCTTTGCGCACTTGCGCGACTTGCGCCTGCATCTGGGCGATCAGCACATTGGCGCGATCCTGCACGTCGAAGATTTTGCCGAGGTTACGCAGGTCGTTATAGGTGTCCTCAAGCGTTGCGGCGGGGCGCTTCATCACGAACGCGCAGGACTCGGTCAGCTCATAGACGTTGATGCCCAGCGGTTGCAGGGTTTGCGGCGTGAGATCGCCGCCCACGCGCATGCCGTAATCCCAGCCGGCGAAGAAGAAATCGACGTTGGCGTTGAGCAGGGTTTCCACCGACGGGTACTTCGCTGCCAACTCCGGCAGGCCGTCGAGGAGCGACTGCATCTCAGGGGTGACCGACTTCCAGCCACTGACGCCGCTGTAACCGGCCATCCTCGATTTGAGGCCGAGGGCGAGCATCATCTGGGTCATGTTGATGTCATGGCTGACCGCGTGTTTTGGCGCTTCTTTAAAGGTCACTTCGCGGTTGCAGCTTTGAACGGTCAGTGGGTACTTCGTGGCCTCGGCCAACGCTTGGGCACTGCACAGCAAAAGAGCGACGCAAAGCAGGGAACGCAAAGTCATGGTCGGGTTATCCAGGTGATTCGCGGGTAGCCGTGAAGAGGGTGGGAGTCGATCAACGCCTCGACGCCGAAAACGTCGCGCAGCAATTCAGTGGTGAGGACTTCTTGCGGTGTGCCGCTGGCGACGATGCGGCCGTGGTCGATCACGTACAGTCGGTCGCAGAACGCGGCGGCCAGATTCAGATCATGGATGCTGGCGAGGGTGCCGATCTGCAAGCGTTTGACCAGTTGCAGCAGCTCCAGCTGATAGCGCGGGTCGAGGTGGTTGGTCGGCTCGTCGAGGATCAGCAGTTGCGGTTGCTGGGTCAGGGCGCGGGCGAGAATCACCCGCTGCTTTTCGCCGCCCGACAGCGTGGCGAAGGCATGGTCTTCGAAGCCTTCGAGACCGACGGATTTGAGCGCCTGGGTCGCGAGGTTTCGATCCTCAAGGGTTTCGCCGTCGAACAGACCTTTGTGCGGCGTGCGGCCCATGGCGACAACTTCTTCGACGGTCAGGCCGAAAGCGTCGGGGAACTCCTGCAAGACCACCGCGATGCGTTGCGCGCACCAGCGTGAGGATTGTTTCCACACGTTGTAGTGATCGAGTTTGACCTCGCCGTGTTCCGGTTGGCTGAAGCGGTAGGCGCATCGCAACAGGCTGGTCTTGCCGCTGCCGTTGGGGCCGATCAGCCCGACGAACTCACCGGCGGCCACCTGCAAGGAGGCGTCACGCAGCTGGAACTGGTGATGGCAGTGGCCGTGGCCCAAGGGTGTCCAGGCGAGATCAGTGAGGGTGAGTGACGTCATAGGGCGTTCGGTGTGTTCTCGATTTCATGTTTTTTCGGTAGATCCATCCCCCTCACCCCAGCCCTCTCCCCTAGGGGGGAGAGGGGGAAAGGGAGCCGATCTTCATGCTTTTCGAGCCTGAGCTCGACTCGGTCTTTCAGGTCGGTGCAACTTGTCCAGACAACACGGTCAGTCCCCTCTCCCTCCGGGAGAGGGCTAGGGTGAGGGGCAGCATTCTTCGATCAAAAGGTGTAATCAGCGGTGACAAAAAACGACCTCGGCTCGCCAAGGATCCACTGCTGCCCGCCATTGTATTGGCTTTGCGCATACCGGCGGTCAAACAGATTGTTCACCTGCAAACCCAAGGTCGTGTTACGCAAGGCCTGCCACGACATTGTCGCATCCACCACGGTGTAACTCGGCAACTCGTTACGGTTGGCCATATCGGCGTAACGTGCATCGACATAGCGCACGCCCGCACCGGCCTTCAGGTCATCGCTAAGCGCTTTGTTCAGCCACAGATTGGCGGTGCGTCGCGGCACGTCCACCGGGCGGTTGCCGTTATACGACAGGGTTTGCCCGTTGACCACTTCCGAGAAGTCGTCGTACCTGGCCTTCACAATTGCGGCGTTGGCCTGCAGTTGCCAGGCGTTCGGCAGTTGCAGATCAAGGCTGGCTTCAAGTCCGTTGGACGATTGCTGGCCGACCTGCTGCTTGAGCGTCGGGTTGCCCGGATCGTCAGTCAGCAGTTTCTTTTTGACGATGCGATACGCCGCCAGCGTGAACTCTCCACGCTGATCCCAGAACAACTGCTTCAGGCCTATTTCCGTCTGCCGGGCAGTCGATAGATCGTATTGCTGCTGGCTCGGGCTCAGCGAAATCAGCCCGCCGACGCCATCGGTGCTGGTCGCGACCTGGCCATAGAGCGACGTCTCGGGCGTCAGCGCAAACACCAGACCGGCCTTCCAGTTGTTGCCGGTCAGGGTCTGGTCGCTCTGGCTGCCATTGGTCAAGTCGTTACGATCAACATGCACATAATCACGACGCACGCCGGTCACCAACGACCAGCGCTCGCTCAACTGCGTGCGGTTTTCGGCGAACACCGACATCTGTCTGGTGGTGCTGTCGAACTGATCGCGGTACGGATCGGCACTCTCGAAATACCCGCTTTGTGGGTGATGCAGATCCAATGGCTGACCGTTCGGCAGCACATCGTTGAACGGCGAGTTGCTGTCGAGCTGGAAGCGGATGCGGTTGTAATCGACGCCGGTGACGGTCTGGCTGTCGAGGCCGAACAGCGAGTGCTTGAAGGTGAACGTCTGACGATCACCAACCTGTTCCTGCTTGTGGCCGATGCCGAAGTAACCGCTGCGACTCAGTTGCTGACTGCCCGCGTCGAAGTTGACGTTCTCGGCGTTCTGCCAGCGGCGCTGGGCCTTGAGGTAGTAGAACTCGTTGCTGGCGCTGACGGCATCGTTGATCTGCCAGTCGCTGGTCAGGCGCGTCCATTGATCGTTGTAGTGCTGCTTGTCGTCACGCACGTTGTAGTTGTTGTTGTTGTTGTTGTTGTTGTTGTTGCGCAGGCTGCTCTTCAAGTGGCCGTTGATCAGCGGCGTGCCGAAGTAATTCTGCGGGCGCTGGTCGCCGTAGTCGTGGGCGAGGGTAAACGCCAGATCATCAGTGGCCTGCCAGCGCAGGGCCGCACTGATGAAATCACTGGACGAATCGCCGCGATCGATCCAGCCGTTGCTGCGCAGACGATTGAGATTGAGGCGATAGCTCAGGGTATCGCTCAGCGAACCGCCGCTGTCGAAGGCCTGTTGCAGAGTGTCGTAGGAGCCATAGCCGACGCGCGCGTGGTTTTCGATTTCACCTTCGAACGGCTTCTTCGGGATCACGTTGACCACCGCACCCGTCGCGCCTTCGCCGTACAGCACTGAAGCCGGGCCGCGCAGTACATCGACGCGCTGCACTGACCAGGTATCGACCGGGAACGTCACCGTGCCCATGCCGCTGTACAGGCGATTGCCGTCATACAACTGCATCACTGAACTCTGCCCGGTAAAACCCCGGGCCTGCAACGAGGTGCCGCCATCGCCCGGCGTACCGGTGCGGCTGATGCCGGTGCTGCGCGACACCGCGTCCTGCACGCTGCGATCACCCCGGGCGCGGACCTGTTCGCCGCTGAGGCTTTCGACGCTGGCCGGAGTTTGCATGGCGTTGAGGTTCAGGCGCGAGCCGGCGGTGGTTGGCGTGGTCAGGCTGACGCTTGCGTCGTCGATGGCCGGTGCGCTGATGGTGCCGGTGGGCAGCGTCAGCGCCTGGTTGTCGGCATGGGCGTTGTTCAGGCCGAACAGGCAGAGGCTGGACAAGAGGTACTTGTTCATCGGGGATGGTGAATCACTTCTTCAAAAGAATGCCCGCAGCTTTTGGCTGCGGGCAGAATGGTGAATTATGGTTATACAGTAACACTAAAAAACACCGACTTATAAGGCCGGCATTTTATAGACCTCTCTAAAACGCGCATCTCGGTGGACTCATGATGAAGGTGAGGCAGATTCAGGTTGCCCGCCAAACCGCGACAGCAGCAGTCGATCAAGCAACCAGACCACCACCAGCGAAGCCCCCACCAGCGGAAAAATCAACGCCAGCGCGAGCATGATCACCACCCCGGTTTTCCACTTCGGCAAATCATGACGCAGCGGCGGCACGCCGAACTTGCCCTGTGGTCGGCGCTTCCACCAGATCACTACGCCGCTGACGGCGCTGAGCAGGATCATCAGGCAGATCAGCAGCACGACGATCTGGTTGAAGGTGCCGAACATCTTGCCTTCATGGAGCATCACGCCGATTTCCGTGGCGCGGGCCACTGTGCCGTACTGCTCGAAGCGCACATCGGCGAGGACTTTGCCGGTGTATTGATCGACGTGCAGGGTCGCGTCGTTGCGCGGGTCATCGGCGAACACGGCGATGGTGAAAACGCCGGTGGCGGTGGTCGGCAGGGTGATACTGTAGCCCGGTTCGACCTTGCGTTCAGTGGCGATGTTCTGCACGTCTTGCAGGCTGATGGTTGGCGAGGCTGGGCCTGCATTTGCGCTGCCATGGGCCATGTGTTCGGCATGGTCGCCGGACATCGGCATCGGCGTGTTTTCCATCGCCCAAGGCACGGTCTGGCGAGTGGCGCTGTTGAGGCTGCGGGCCTCGACGTCGGAGGTCGGCACGTTGTCCCACATCGCCGCCGGGAACACGTTCCACACCTGGGCGTATTGCTTGCCCCAGAAGCCGGTCCAGGTCATGCCGCTGAGCAGCATCACCAGCAACAGTGTCGCCCCCCAGAACCCGGTGACGGCGTGCAGATCGCGCCACAACACGCGCCCGCGACTGTTCAGACGCGGCCACAGAATCCCCGCTGCCTGGCCGCGCGGCCACCAGAGGAAAAGCCCCGACACCACCAGCACCACGCCCCAGCCAGCGGCCATTTCGATCAGCCGGTCACCGACCGTGCCGATCATCAATTCGCCGTGAATCGCTCGGGCGATAGCTTGCAGATTCTGCTTGGCATCCTGCTCGCCGAGGACGTCGCCGTGGTACGGATCAATGAACACGTTGAGTTCGTCGCTGGCGTTCTTCACGACAAATTGCGCGCTGCGTTCGGCATTTACCGGCGGCAGATACTGAGTGATCTGGCCTTGTGGATAAGTACTTTTCACCCGTTGCAGCAGGTCATCGGCCGGCACCGTGTGATGCCCGGCCGGGACGTTGAGCAAACTGCTGTACATCAGCGAATCGAGCTGCGGTTTGAACAGATAGATGATGCCGGTCAGCGACAGCATCACCATGAAGGGCGCGACGAACAATCCGGCATAAAAATGCCAACGCCAGGCCAGGTTGTAGAAATTCGGTTTGGGCTTTTGCATCACGTTTGCTCCGCTTGGCTTGGATCTTTTAGTTGTCTTTTGCGGTTGCAGCGCAACCGATCGCGAGCAGGCTCGCTCCTACAGTGGGAGCCAGCCTGCCGGCGATGCTGTTAGAAACTCATATCCACCTTGGTCCAGAGCGTGCGCCCCGGTTCATTGATGGCTTGCGGGTCGTTGGCCGGGTAGCCGAAACCGGCGTTGCCCGCCAGGTTCAGGTGTTCGGCGTAAGCCTTGCCGAACAGGTTGTCGACGCCGCTGCTGACCTTCCAGTGCTTGTTGATCCGATAGGCACCGTTGAGCGAGAACACGCCGAAGCCCGAACTCTTGTCGTAATCCTTGCCGACCACGTTGCCCTTGTTCTGATCGATACGGTTTTGCCTGGCCACCACCCTCCACAGTGCGCCGGCACTCCAGTTGTCTTCGCTGTAGGTCAGGCCGAAACGTGCATCCAGCGGCGGCATCTGCGGCAGCGCTTTACCGTCGCTGCTGTTCTTGCCCCAGGCGTAGGCCAGGGTTGCGTCGGCTTTCCAGTGGTCGGTGAGGTTGTAAGCGGCACCGAGTTCACCGCCCATGATTCGCGTGTTGATGTTTTCGGCGCGCGAAGTGCTCATGCCCATCATCGCGGGGGTGTAATCGAACAGGATGTAATCGCGCACCACGCCGATGTAGCCCGAGGCCCAGGCCTCAAGGTCGGCGCTTTTGTAGTTCACGCCGAAGTCGAGCTGAGTGGTCTTTTCCGGTTTGATCGAATCGAATGCATTGACCGAACCGGCAGGTCCCGACTTGGGCGAAAACAGCTCCCAGTAATCCGGGAAGCGCTGCGCGTGACCGAGGCCGGCGTAGAGCGTGGTCGGGCTGTCGGACAGGTCATGCTCATAACGCACGAAGCCGCTGGGCAATGTGTCAGCGCGAGTGTCGTCGGCGGTCGGGTTCGGCCGGGACATCATTCCCGAACTGGTGGTTTGCCGGTAATCCTTTGCTGAAGCGCGATCGATTCGGGCGCCGGTGATGAGCCGATCACGGTCGGCGGCGTACCAGGTCATTTCGCTGAACACGCCGTAGTTATGGAAGTCCGCGTCTTTGTTGCGCGGCACGTTCTTGTAGGTGTCGATGCCCATCGCTTTGCGCTGGCGATGCTCGTTGGTCTGTGCGTCGAGGCCGGTGATCAACTGGATGTCGGCCCAGCGCCAGGTGGCTTTTATCCGCGCGCCGAGAGTGCGGCGGTCGACGTTCGACGCCATGGGCCCGGCCATCATCCCGGTGCCGGACGGCGTGCGCAGGGTGTAGTTGTCCATGACGTGGTCGGCGTAGTTGTAGTAGACCTGCGCCTCCAGTTTCTCCAGCACGTCAGTGATGTTGGACTTTTCGAAACGCAGACCGAGGCTTTCGCGCAGGAACTGCGAGCCGTCCATGCCACGTCCGGCGTAGCGGGCTTCGCCGTCGCCCTTGCCGGCGGTCAACTCGATCAGGGTGTCGGCGTCCGGGGTCCAGCCGAGCGCCACGTCGCCGTTCCACTTGTCGTAGCGCGAGGCGACGATATCGTTATTGCCGTCGCGATAATCGTCGGAGTGCGCGGTGTTGCCGATCACTCGCACGTAGCCCAATGGCCCGCCAGCTGCGGCGTCGACGACTTTGTCGAAGCGACCATGGGAGGCGGCCAGAATGCTCGCGTTCACCCGCGTGCCGAGCTCACCGAAACTCTCCGGCTCACGGTCGAACAGAATCGTGCCGGCCGATGCGCCGGGGCCATAAAGCACGGTTTGCGGGCCTTTGATTACGGTGAGTTTGTCGTAGGTTTCCGGCGAGATGTACGAGGTCGGCGCGTCCATGCGGCCGGGGCAGGCGCCGAGCATCATGCTGCCGTTGGTGAGGATATTCAGCCGCGAACCGAACATGCCGCGCAGCACTGGATCGCCATTGGTGCCGCCATTGCGCACCAGCGCGAACCCCGGAATGGTCTTCAGATAATCGCCGCCATCACTGGCTGGCACTGGTTGGCGCGGGTCTTTGGGGTTGGTGACGATGGTCAGCGGCGAACTCGGCGCGATGGCGGTGATCACCGTCGGACTCAGTTCATCCGCGTGTGCGGCGTGGTCATCGGCCAGCACCAGCGGGGACAGCAGGACGCCGCAAAGGACGGCGATAGCGTGCCTGAAACGAATGCGCGATTCGTTCAAAGCGAAGGTCGCCCGGGTAGAACCCAGACGTGGAACAGCAGAAAACCTGGACATGACAATTTCCATCAAACAGTCGTAAACGACACGGCCGGCAGCCTGAAGCTGTCTTCTCAACCGTGTGTAATCAGCGGTGGGTGATTACGCTGCGATGGGCGGGGCGCGCGTGCGGGCGCCGGGGAAGAAGGTTTGCCGGGCATGGCCCAGGCGCGGGAAAGGCGAGGTGAAGGTGTTGGCGTGGGCGATGCTGAATGCGGCGAACGTGCCGCCGCCGGTCAGTGCCGGGCAATTGAACAGCAGGCTGCAGTAGCCGCACTTTTCCCACAGCGCGTGGTGCGAGGATTGCGGCGGGCAGTGTTCGACGGAGGGTTTGGCGTCATGCGCGGTGTGATCCATACCGGGCATGTCCATCGACATGTCCATGCTCATCGACATGTCCATGCTCATCGGCATGGACGTCGAGGCGTGTTGATCCATCGGCATCGACTGAGAAATCAGTGGGCCGATGAAGATCATCAACATGGCGAACAGGGCGATCCAGCTACCGTGCTCACGGTTGTTGCGGATAGACCTGGCGCTGGACGGGCGCATGATTGCGGTCAGCCGAAAGGCTTACTGAGCGTGCGCGTGGGCTTGTGTGGTTTCCGGCGGCTTCTTCTGCACGGCTACTTCGACGGTGACGTCACCGGCCTTCTCGAAATGCATCGTCAGCGGGAAGCTTTTGCCGTCGCTGAGCAGGCTGCGATCCGTCGGGTTGAGCAGCATCACGTGATAGGCCATCGGCGCGAAAATGACATTGCCGCCCGCCGGGATTTCCACGCTCGGCACTTGCTGCATCTTCATCAGATCGCCCTGCATTACATGCTCGTGCAATTGCGCCTCGGGGGCGATTGGCGAGTCGACGCTGAGCAAGCGGTCGGCGTTTTTGCCGGCGTTGTGAATGATGAAGTAAGCGGCAACGGTCGGCGCATTCGGTGGCAGTTCCTGCGACCACGGGTGAGCGATTTCCAGCTCGCCGGCCTTGTATTCGTGGGCATGGGCGAAGCACGCAGGCAGCAACAGCGCAGCGATGACGAAGAGTTTGTTCAACATGGCAGTTCTCCAGAACGATTTGAAACGCAGGTCAATTGCGCGAACAAATCAAACCAGAGGGGAAGCGCGGGGATTGAGGCTCGGCCATTGCTGGCGCGGTGTGGGTGTTTGCAGTGAGGCGGGCGCCACGCTGCGATTGCTCTCAAAGCGGGCGAAATACAGCTGCGGCGTATGCCCCGGCAGCGCCACCAAAGGCGATGAACCCGAGCAGCACCAGCAATGCTGCATGTTGGAGTGGTTGTCGTTGGACGGGGCTTTCTGCTCCGTGGTGCCGATGTTGATCGCCACCATCTTCGTCCCGCTGCCGGTGCAGAAACTGCTCCACAGCAATTGCTCGGCCGGTGAATTGGCCGCTTGCGCCATCGCTCCCGTCATCGGCATGGCGAGCATGTTGAACAGCACTGCAAAGCAGGCGATCCAGGCAAATGCGAGCCGGTGTCGGTTCATGGGACAGATCCGTTGGGTGGGCGATCAGGCGCGGCTATTTAGCCTGATCAGGGCCGATAAGTAAAAAAGCGTCGTGCGGTTTGGTGTCGCAGATCAATCAAATTGCCACGGCATGTAACTTCAGACCCAGTGCTTTCATGACTTTCATAATAGTTGCGAATTCAGGATTGCCAGTGCTGCTTAGAGCTTTATAAAGGCTTTCCCGGCCCAGGCCGGCATCACGAGCCACTTGGGTCATGCCTTGGGCTCGGGCAATGTCATTGAGTGCGGCACGGATCAGGACTCCATCCCCGGCATCTTCGTCAAAGCATGCGTCCAGGTAAGCCGCCATTTCCTCGGGTGTTTTCAGAAACTCGGCAGCATCGAAACGGGTGAATTTTTCGGTCATGACTTACTCCTCATTACCGATACGTTGCGCCATCTTTATGGCACGTTTGATATCTCGTTTTTGCGTCGACTTGTCTCCCCCGATTAGCAGCAGATAAATCACTTCATCTCGCCGTGTGAAGTAAATCCTGTAGCCGGGGCCGTAATGAACCCGCATTTCATAAACGGAGTCGCCTACGAACTCGCAATCACCAAAGTTGCCATGCTCGGCCGCTCGAAGCCTGGCGATGATTCGCGCTTTACCGATGGTGTCTCTCAGGATATCGAGCCACTCGGCAAATGTGCGGGATCGTTCAAAGTCGATCATGTCCGGATCGTATTCCTTGGGATACAGGCTGGCAAGACAGAATTTCCCCGGAGGCAGTTGATGCTTCCCGGAAACTGCCGAACTGTCTGCCTGTTTGGATTAAAGGAAGCGGAATAGTGGAGTGAAGCTGTAGTGGGGAACAGTCGGCCGCTTCTTAAAAATCTGCCGGCTAATTCGCGGGTAAATTTGAAATCAGGAAACGTCTGACGCAGAGAAGGCATCAAGGACTTCAGACACCGATCCAAACTCCCGATCAACCCCAGGCAATCCCGGCCGCTTCAACACCATCACTGGCACCCCACGCTCGCGCGCCACTTCCAGCTTCGGCTCAGTCGCCGCACTGCCGCTGTTCTTGCTGATCAGCACATCGATCTGCTGCCGCTCGAACAACGCGCGTTCATCTTCCAGCAGGAACGGCCCGCGAGCGGCGATGACTTCGCAGTGTTCGTTGCCGGGATAAACGTCGAGGGCGCGCAGCGTCCAGAATTGATCCGCAGGGATTTCGTCGAGGTGTTGCAGTGGCTCGCGGCCCAAGGTGAACAAGGGGCGGTGGAACGGTTTGAGGGCAGTCATCAACTCAGCCCAGTCGCTGACTTCGCGCCAGTCATCACCCGGTTGCGGCTGCCACGCAGGGCGGCGCAAGGCCCAGCAGGGGATGCCGGCCAGTTGCGCAGCGTAGGCGGCGTTGTGGCTGATTTGCGCGGCGTAGGGATGGGTGGCGTCGAACAGCAGGTCGATGCCTTCGTCACGGATGAATTGCGCCAGACCTTCGGCACCACCGTAACCACCGACGCGCACCTGACAAGTCAGATCCGTTGGCACCCGACCCACCCCGGCCAGACTGTAAATGTGCTCAGACCCCAGCTTACGGGCGATGGCCAGCGCTTCAGTCACGCCGCCAAGCAGCAAAATCCGCTTCATGCAAAACCTCCGGCGTGGCCGACAATGCCGCCCTGACGATCAATCGCAAACACTTCGACCTGCACCTGTGCCGGCACCACACTGCGGGCGAATTCCAGCGCGTGGCGACAGACCTCATCCCCCAATGCGATCCCCGCCGCACTGGCCATGGCCAGCGCTTGCTGACTGGTGTTCGCCTCTCGGATGCCCTGCTGCAAAATCTCATCCGCGCCAATCGCCGCCGCCCATTCCGCCAGTTGCGGCAAGTCGATGCTGGAATGGCGCGAGTGCAGATCCATGTGCCCGGCCGCCAGTTTGCTGATCTTGCCGAAACCGCCACACAAACTGAGTTTATCCACAGGCACTTTGCGCAGATGCTTGAGCACCGCGCCGACGAAGTCACCCATTTCGATCAAGGCGATTTCCGGCAGGTCGTAGACCCGGCGCATGGTGTCTTCGCTGGCGTTGCCGGTGCAGGCCGCGATGTGCAGGTAGCCGTTGGTCTTGGCAACGTCGATGCCCTGATGAATCGAGGCGATATAGGCCGCGCAGGAAAACGGCCGGACGATGCCGCTGGTGCCGAGGATCGACAGGCCGCCGAGAATGCCCAGGCGCGGGTTCATGGTTTTCAGTGCCAGGGCTTCGCCGCCCTCGACGTTGACCGTGACGTCGAAGCCGCCGGCATAACCGGTCTCGGCGGCGAGCAGGCTCAGGTGATCGCTGATCATCTTGCGTGGCACCGGGTTGATCGCCGGTTCGCCGACGCCCAGCACCAGTCCGGGTCGGGTCACGGTGCCAACGCCTGCGCCGGCATTGAAACGAACGCCCGGCTCGGCCATCAATCGCACCCGCGAATACAGCAGTGCGCCGTGGGTCACGTCCGGGTCGTCGCCAGCGTCCTTGATCGTTCCTGCTTCAGCGCCGTCGTCGGTCAACCGGCAGAACTCCAGACGCATCTGCACCTGTTTGCCTTTGGGCAAGACGATCTGCACCGCGTCGGCCGAGATGCCGCCGAGCAACAGGCGAGCAGCGGCGAGGCTGGTAGCGGTGGCGCAGCTGCCGGTGGTCAGGCCGCTGCGCAGGGGCGCGGGTTGTTCGGCGGTTTCGTCACGCATCAAGAGGTTTGACCAGATCGAGCAGAGTGATTGGCAACGCCTGACGCCAGGTGTCGAACTCGCCCAGCGGTTGCGCCTGGGCGATATGGATGCGCGTCAGTTCGCCGCCGTAGCGCTCCCGCCAGTTCATCAGGGTGATTTCGCTTTGCAGAGTTACGGCGTTGGCGACCAGTCGGCCGCCGGGTTTGAGTTGCTCCCAGCAGGTCTCGAAGACGCCCTCGCGGGTCACACCGCCGCCGATGAAAATCGCGTCCGGGCGCTCCAGCCCTGCGAGTGCCTGCGGCGCGCGCCCACGGATCAATTGCAGCCCGGGCACGCCCAGCGCATCGCGGTTGTGCTCGATCAATTGTTGGCGGCCGTCATCGGCTTCGACGGCCAATGCGCGGCAACTCGGATGCGCGCGCATCCATTCGATGCCGATCGAGCCGCTACCAGCGCCGACGTCCCACAGCAGTTCGCCAGGTGTCGGGGCGAGGCGCGCGAGAGTGATGGCGCGCACATCGCGTTTGGTCAGTTGGCCGTCATGTTGGAAAGCCGAGTCGGGAAGGCCCGCGAGGCGTGACAAACGTGGAGCATTGGCATCGGCCAGGCATTCGATTGCGACCACGTTGAGGTCGGCAATCGGCGCGTCGTTCCATTCATTGGCCGTGGCGTCGACACGTCGCTCGGCGTCGCCGCCCAAATGTTCCAGAACGCTCATCCGGCTCGAACCAAAGCCGCGCTCGCGTAGCAATTGCGCGACTGCCGCCGGACTTTGTCCGTCATTGCTCAACAGCAGCAGGCGCACGCCACTGAACAGCTGCGCATTGAGGGCTGCCAGCGGCCGGGCCACTAGCGACAGTGTCACTACTTCCTGCAACGGCCAGCCGAGACGGGCGGCCGCCAGCGCGCAGGAGGACGGCGCGGGCAGGATCAGCATCTCGTCTGCCGGCAGCTGCCGCGCGAGGCTGGCGCCGACGCCGTAGAACATCGGATCACCGCTGGCCAGCACGCACACTGCTGCGCCGCGTTGTTGCAGCACTGGCGCAAGGGAAAACGGGCTCGGCCACAACTCACGCTCGCCACGAATGCACACCGGCAGCAAATCCAGTTGCCGCTGGCCGCCGACGATCCGCGAGGCGCCCATCAGGGCGCGCCGGGCGTTTTTGCCCAGGCCCTTGAAGCCGTCTTCACCGATTCCCACTACCGTCAGCCAGGGTGACATCTATATTCCTCTAAACAGGCCGATCCGACGGGCAGACTTTTCATGCCACCGGACAAAGCAGGCATAATACCGCGCCTTCGCCCGCGAAGCGCCTTTCCCACGCAGCCGGTCAGCCCCTTGAACGAACGCCCGATGTCCACCGCCATACGCCCCTCGGCCTGCCCGGGGTTGCTGCGTATCGTCCAGGCATTGGACGGCGGCATCTGCCGGATCAAACTCAACGGCGGCTCGATCAGCGCCGATCAGGCTGACGCGGTGGCCAATGCCGCCGAACAGTTCGCCGGCGGTGTGATTGAGGCGACCAACCGCGCCAACCTGCAGATTCGTGGCATCGCTCAGCAATCCGCTGCACTGATCGACAGTCTGCTGTCCGCTGGCCTCGGCCCGCGAACGGCGGCGGGCGACGATGTGCGCAACCTGATGCTCAGCCCGGCCGCCGGGATCGACCGGCAGATGCGCTTAGACACTCGCGCGCTCGCCGAACAGATCCTCGACACCCTGCAAAGCCATCCACGTTTCCATGAATTGAGCGCCAAGTTCGCCGTGCAACTGGATGGCGGTGAAGCGCTGGCGATGCTCGAACATCCGCATGACTTGTGGTTATCCGCGTTCGAGCACGACGGTGAAACGCTGCTGGCATTCGGTCTCGCGGGTTGCCCGACGGATCGCGCGGTTGGCGCCGTGGCCCTGGAAAGCGGCCATGCGCTGGTGGTCGCGGTATTGGAGTTGTTCCTCGAACTGGCGCGACCCGAGCAGACGCGGATGCGCCATTTGCTCGACGAACTGCCGATGCTGGCGTTTCTTGAACAGCTCAGGACGCGCCTGCCGATCAAGGCGATCAGCGCTTGGCAACGCATATCAGCGGCGGACGATCTGCACATCGGCGCACATGTGCAGAACACAGCCAACTTCGTCTACATCGGCGCGGTGCCGCCACTCGGTCGCCTCGATCCGGACATGCTGCGCGGCGCCGCGCAACTGGCCCGCCGGTTCGGCGATGGCAGCCTGCGTTTCACGCCGTGGCAAAGTCTGCTGCTGCCCAACGTGAGCGCGAGCGATGCCGCGCAAGTGCTCGCAGGGCTCAAGCAACTGAACCTGCTGACCGACGCTTGTGAACCATTGTCGAAAATCATCGCCTGCACCGGTTCCAGCGGCTGTGGCAAAGGCCTGGCTGACACCAAGCATGATGCCCGTCTTCTCGCAACGCTGTTGCCCCGTGCACAAAGCGTGCATCTGTCCGGCTGCCCGCGTTCATGCGCCGCGGCCCACTGTGCCCCGGCGACTTTGCTGGCCGTCAGTGCCGGGCATTACGACCTCTATTTTCGCGATGCAGCGCAGCCGGGTTTCGGCGCGCTGCACGCACGCAACCTTACTATTGAAGCGGCCGCGACCTTGCTCGCCGGCCGCTCCCGGAGCCCCCTTTGATGCTTGATTACATCCGCGACGGTCAGGAGATCTATCGCAACTCCTTCGCGATCATTCGCAGCGAGGCCAATCTGGCGCGCATCCCGGCCGATCTGGAAAAACTCGCGGTGCGAGTGATCCACGCTTGCGGCATGGTCGAGGCCGTCGACGGTCTGCAATTCTCTGAAGGTGCGGGCAAGGCCGGGCGCGATGCGCTGGCCGCCGGTGCGCCGATCCTCTGCGATGCGCGGATGGTTTCCGAAGGCGTGACCCGTGCGCGCCTGCCGGCGAACAACGAAGTGATCTGCACCCTGCGCGACGAGAGCGTGCCGGAGCTGGCCCGTGAGTTGGGCAACACCCGTTCCGCCGCCGCGCTGGAACTGTGGCGCCCGCATCTGGAATGCAGTGTGGTGGTGATCGGCAACGCGCCGACCGCGCTGTTCTATCTGCTGGAAATGCTCGACGCCGGCGCACCGAAACCGGCGCTGATCCTCGGCTTCCCGGTGGGCTTCGTCGGTGCCGCAGAATCCAAAGCGGCGCTGGCGGCCGACAGCCGTGGCGTGCCGTTCGTGATCATGCAGGGCCGCCTCGGCGGCAGCGCCATGGCCGCTGCGGCAGTCAACGCCCTCGCCACGGAGATCGAATGATGCAGGCAAAAGGTCGTTTGATTGGCCTGGGCGTGGGCCCCGGAGATCCGGAGCTGATTACCGTCAAGGCCCTGCGCCTGCTGCGCGAATCGCCAGTGGTCGCGTACTTCGTCGCCAAGGGTAAAAAAGGCAACGCCTTCGGCATCATCGAAGCGCACCTGCAGGAGGCGCAGAATCTGCTGCCGCTGGTGTACCCGGTGACCACTGAAGCGTTGCCGGCACCTCTTTCTTATGAACAAGTCATCAGCGATTTCTACGATGAAGCCGCCGAGACTGTGGCCGCGCATCTGGATGCCGGTCGTGATGTCGCGGTGATCTGCGAAGGCGATCCGTTCTTCTACGGTTCTTATATGTATCTGCATGATCGCCTGGCCACCCGCTACGAAGCGCAAGTGGTGCCGGGCGTGTGTTCGATGCTTGGCGGCGCTTCGGTGCTGGGTGCGCCTTTGGTGTACCGCAATCAGAGCCTGTCGGTGCTTTCCGGCGTCTTGCCCCACGAGGAACTCAAGCGACGTTTGGCCGATGCCGATGCGGCAGTGATCATGAAGCTGGGGCGCAATTTCCCCAAAGTGCGTCAGGTGCTGGAAGAACTCGGCCTCGCCGAACGGGCGCTGTACGTCGAGCGCGCGACCATGGCCAATCAGAAGATCGTGCCGATGGATCAGGTCGAGCCGATGTCGTCGCCGTACTTCTCGCTGATTATCGTGCCCGGCGAACGGTGGCAAGGCTGATGACTCCATCCACTCCCGCCATTGTCATTCTCGGTCAGGGCAGCCTGGCCACCGCGCGGCGCATTCAGCAGGTGTATCCGGCGGCGCAGATCCACGGCCTCGCCGGTCGGGTCGAAGGCGCCGACTGCACCTATCAGGAATTCGGCGCGACCCTGCGCGCGTTGTATCAGCGGGACACGCCGATCATTGCACTGTGCGCGGCCGGCATTGTCATCCGCACCCTGGCGCCGCTGCTGCTGGAGAAGGGCGTCGAGCCTGCGGTACTCGCCGTCGCTGAAGATGGCAGCGCTGTGGTGCCGCTGCTCGGTGGCCTCGGCGGGGTGAATGTCATGGCGCGGGAAATCGCGGCCAGGCTGCAAGTCGCGGCGGCAATCACCACCAGCGGCGAGCTGCGCTTTGGCACCTGTCTGCTCAATCCTCCGAGTGGCTACGCGCTCGCGGATCTGGAACTGGGCAAGCGGTTTGTCTCCGACCTGCTGGCCGGGCACCCCGTACGCATCGAAGGTGCGGCGCCGTGGCTGGCGCAGGCACAGCTGCCGGAAGATCCGCAGGCGCAGCGTTCGATCCATATCGGCAGTGTCGAACGCGAAGCGAACGCTAATGAATTGCTGATTTACCCGCGCAGTGTCGCGGCGATGGTCAGCGCTGAAGTGCCGGATCTGCCGAACACCCTGCGTAGCGCGTTGCACGAGGCAAAAGTGGCGGTGCAATCGCTGGCCTGTCTGGTGGCGATCGACACTGAAATGGCCGCGGCGAATCTGCGTGAAGCGGCGCTGGAGTTGGGCGTGCCGCTGCGGTTTATCGCTGCAACGAGCGACCTTCATGCGCTGCCGGATGTGTCGATTATCGGCTCAGCACACGGCATCACTTTGGCTGTTTCCGAGCAGCCGCTGGACGTCGCGCAAATCGGTCGCCCACGCGGGCGCCTGGCGGTAATCGGCCTCGGCCCCGGCGCTGCCGAACTGATGGTGCCGGCGGTGAAAGCCGAACTGGCCCGCGCCACCGACGTGCTCGGCTACGAAACCTACGTGCGCATGGCCGGCCCGTTCCGCGACGATCAAATCCAGCATTGCACCGACAACCGCGAAGAAATGCAGCGCGCCCGCCACGCCTTCAGACTGGCGGCTGCGGGTCGTTCGGTGATCGTGGTGTCTGCTGGCGATCCGGGTGTGTTTGCCATGGCGGCGGCGGTGCTCGAAGCGTTGCACGAATCGACCGATCCGGCCTGGCACTGCGTCGATCTGGAAATCCTGCCGGGTGTGTCGGCCTCGCTCGCCACCGCCGCTCAGGCTGGGGCGCCGCTGGGGCACGACTTCTGCGTGATGTCGCTGTCGGACAACCTCAAACCGTGGTCGATCATCGAGAAGCGTCTGGATCTGGCGGCCGAAGCGGATCTGGCGCTGGCGTTCTACAACCCGATCTCCCGCGCCCGTCCGTGGCAACTGGGGCGTGCGCTGGAGATCGTCGCGCAGCATCGCACCCCCGAGACGCCTGTGGTGTTGGGCCGCGATATCGGCCGGCCGGGCCAGACCCTGCGCACCACGACGCTGGGCGCGCTGACCGCGGATCAGGTCGATATGCGCACAATGGTGCTGATCGGCTCGTCCACCACGTGCACCTTTCCTCGCGCTACGGGGGGCGAGTGGGTTTACACGCCGCGCTGGTACGGCGAGAAGCCGGATGCCTGACGGTGTTTCTTTCAGGGCTCATGAGAAGTTGTAAGTAACTTCGCGCATTTGTGAGCTTAAGTTAACTCCGCCGGGTACAACTTCCCGGAATATAAACAAGGCTGCGAACCATTGGGTTCGTGGCCTTGTTTGCTTTTCAGCAGACAATACTGGACGGCGGTGTTTATCCCCGATGGATCCCTGCTTAACAGTTGAATGTTGTTCGATGTTTCTCCTGACATTGTTTGAATTTTTTCGCGTTTGATTCATTCGTCTTTGCCCAATAGTTTTGTCCGTCTAATGCTTTATCAACTCAAGGATGGGGATGTAATGGGTACTTCGGAAAGTCACCAAGGGCGGTCTGCCTTTATTTCGTCGCAAGAATATTCAACTCTGCAAACGGTGTTGAGTGAGTTCTCCGGTTCTGCCGAGTACGCGGCACTTGCCAGGCACTATCAGGGGGTAAGTAAAGCAGTCGATGTGGCGGAGAAAATGCTGTCGGCAAAACTGTTTCAGGAAACACTCGCGTCCTTGCTGCGCCAAAAGGTTACACCGGTTCCTTCAGCAATCGACCAGATCTACGACGGACTAGAACAGTATGTGACGACGCTGTCCGATACGGTAACCCTGCTCTCGGGCGCTGCTACGCCCGTGCCCAAAATCATGCATTTCGTCTGGGTAGGCGGTAGCGAGGTTGGCAACATCCAGCGCGATTACATGAACATCTGGCGCGAGGTTTTGAAACCGCAGGACTACAAGTTCAACCTTTGGTACGACAGTGATGCGTTACTGGCTTTTGAGATGAACCGCGTGATTCTCGACAGTGCCAGGGTGCATGCAATGGAGTCAGGCGGGAGTGACGTGACGCAGTCCCGGCAGTTATCGCAAATGATTGAAGACCGCGCCCGGGTTTTGAAAAATCAGATGTTCGACTATCTCAACCAGCCGCAGTGGGCGGGTCGCACGGACGAGGCGCGTATCGAGCTGATGGTTCGTGCTTACGGCAAGGATCGCGCGACGCTAGAGGCTTTCCGACAACGCTGTCTGGACACGCATCAGGCGATGGCCGGGCAGGATCTGCAGTTGCGGGATGTCAAACATGAGTTCTCTGGTCACTTTTTACAGGACGTCTATCAGCGAGAAGTCGGTATGCGCGGTAACTTTGCGGCGGCCAGTGATGTGGTGCGGTTGCAGGCCGAGTATCTGGAGGGTGGTCGTTACAGCGATATGGATTACTTGCCGCCGCTGGCCGATAAGTTGGGGGGCGTGGATATAAGCGGCTTCAGTGATGAACAGCGGTTGGGCGTGTTGCAACTTTTGCTCAATCATAACGAGGCGTTGATGCCCGGTCGGGACCGTCAACGCTACGTGGATAAAACCGACGAGGTTCCGGCTCGCGTTAAGGAAGCCTTGCTCGCTTTCGCGCGCAGCCAACCCGATGTCCATGAAATATTCGTTGCGCCGCGCGATGCCCCAGTGCCCAAGAATGGATTTCGTATGGGGACTCAGTTCGACCGGGAAATGAATGCTCATTTTGTGGCTCACGCTCAAAGCGGTATGACCCTGGCAATCATGCAGTTGATTCGCTTCAACTATGACGCTCTGCAGGCGATTGAACGAAGGGCTGCCGAGGCAGGTGTCAGTTGGGCGCAAAGCGACAGGTTGCTGGATGTCATTGAAAACGTACTGAATGAAAAAAGAGCAGAAGGGGGGCTCAATCAATCCGTTAAGGATTTTTTGGGTAATTTGGGGCAGGCCATTTTCGGTTACTACCAGGACGGTATTCGAATCGAAGCTCGCGGCACTATCGCCCTGACCGGTCCCGGTGCCGCCATCACTGGCATCAAGCAATACATTGAAACGCATCTGCACGCGGACTCTCAGGTCGCTATCCAGGAACGACTGCGGCTGGCTGAAGGCTACAACGTCAATACCGAAGAGGAAATGATCTCCGGCTGGACCGTCAACGATGATCCCGAGAAATGGCTGGTCAAAGAACAGGAGAAATGGCAAACCGGCAAGCTCAAATCACGTTATGCCGGCGACCTGAATGACCTGCTCAAAGGGCAGACACTGACCTTCAAACAAGGCTGGCCGCTCATCGAAGGCAGGCCAGTGCTGTTGACCTCCGTCCTGCAACAACTGATGGAGACGCTGGGCGATCCGTTCATTCGTGCAATGAAGGACAAGTTGAGTGGTGACATCACGTTCGATAAACCAGTGGCCATCGGTTTCGACGTCCGCCAGCAAATTCTCGCTCAACCCGTCAGCGAGCTGCCGCCGTCTCACGGTGCCGAATCCACCAGCCACTTGAACGAACTGTTTACCCGGGTTGCACACGGGTCGCTGACGGTCGAGCAACTCAGCCCGTTGTTGCGCGTGGTGCTGGGCGGGATGTTTGGCGCTACGCGTCTGGACACCAGCGGTTTTGCCGGTGCGTGGCAGCAGGCCATGGACCTGGCAACGCAAACCGCCGAAGGTGGCCTGTTCGCCCGTTACAACGCGCTCGAAAAAGCCTTGCGCCAACACGCGTCCCCGGCGTTTGAAGTGGGTCTTGCGAACGCTCGTCAGCCAGGCACGCACACAGCGCGCGAACTCAAGGTACTGGCTCTGACAGATCCCTTGACGTTGCACCAGTGGGGTGAGCGCATCGGGCAAATCAACAGCACCGCACAACGTGAATATCACACGCAGATCCTCAGGCGCGGTGCGCAGGTTCGTGCCGAACTGTTCATGGCCGGGGCCATTTCCGCCAGGCAAATGCCGCAGGATCTACTGATGCGCACGCCGGGCGATCCCGGCCGTCGGTGCTATCCGCTGGCACTGTTGATGGCGGCGGCACTGTCCCAGGGCGACTCGGCCGAACGCGCGCTGATCGGTCGAGTGGCCAATGCCAGCCTGACCCCCGAAGACGCCGACTCACGGGCGTTGCTGTCGGCGCTGGACGAATTGCAAGCGCTGCCGTTGAACGATGTCGGCAAGCCCCAAGGCACTCACAGCCTGGAAAGCATCGCACAAACGCTGGAGGCGAAAACGGCTCCGAGCGTCATGCTGCTCGATACCGGCAATCACGCGATGCTGGTGGCAAAAATGCTCATGGGCAGTCAGACGGTCTACCGTTTTTATGAGCCTAACTTCGCGATCTACGGATTTTCACGGGTTGAACAGCTCAAGCAAGGCATGCAGCGCTACCTCGCCGGCGATAACGGCGCGATGGCCAGACTTTACGGTCTCGCGGATGGAGAGGCAGCGCGGTTCAACATCATTGAACTGAACACCACAGAGCTCGCCGGCAAAGTGCTTGCGTCGAATACGCGGCTCGACAGTTTTTTGCAGAGTGGGCCAATAGTCGAGCCCAAAACGGCTTCGGTCTGGGAAAAACAAGCGGTGGGGCGCCGGCGCTCGCTGAACGAAAACGCGCGGATGGGGGCCAGTCTGGCGCAAATGGACGCCCGTTACTGGGCGCAGGAATTCGATCAGGCCAGCAGCAATCTGCGAACCGAGCACTCGCTGGGCGGTGAATATTTGCCGCTGTTGGATACGCTTGAACAAAAGCCAGGCGCGGGTTACAGCGTGACGCTGGTGGATGCGCACAATCCGCAGAACACCCGAGTGGTGACCACCCATGATGTGCGGTTCAGCAAGGTCAAACAGCATATTCAGCGTCTGGTGAAGACGCTGGCAGGCAAACCAACCGCTTTGGGTGAAGCCGACGGCGGCAGTCGATTGAGTTTTGCCTTTGCGATCCAGACCCTGATCACCGAAATGCGCAATCGCGAATATCAGGCCGGGGAAGGTCAGGTACCGGCGTTGTCGATCGCACTTCAGGTGCAGGTCTATGTCAGCTATGCCCAGTTGGGTTTTGGCGTGTTGAGTGATTCTGTGCAGTTGATCAACCTGGTTCGGCAGGTGGCGGCCAGTGAGCAAGCGCTGGCCCTGCGCCAGTCATCGCTGTCGGCACGGCTGCTGGGCAAGGCTTCGATCGTGGGCGGGATCGGCTTTTCAGTCATCAATATCGGCTTCGATATTTATGGCCTGACGGTGGCGGAAAACCAGGAGCAGCGCTCGCGGCTTGCCACTCAATTGACCTTCAATGTGGCGGCGCTGGGGCTCGACATCGTGGCGCTGGCTGTTGGCGGAACGGTGGGCGCCGCTGCGGCGATTCTGTCGGTGCCGTTGCTTGGCGTCGGCATTGGCGTGACGGCCATCGCCAGTAATCTGGGGCAGATCAGCGACAAGGCCAAAGGCGTGGGCGCACATTTGCGCAAGGTTAAAAACGCCTACGGGACCGCCGGTTACTCCCGCAAGGACGGGGTGTTGCGATTCGAACCCGAGGCCGTCATCACGTTGCTGGATCTGCAAAAGAATCAGGTGAGCTTTGACAGTCAGAAGTTCTATCCCATGGTTCGCGGTGGTTTGGAGTTGCCGAAATACAACGACGATCCCATGCAAATTCACCGGGCAATCGATATCCGTGAGGCGTTGAAGCTTCCCGGCAAGATTGGCCTGATCCGGGTTGTCCCCGACGATATCCAGACTGTGGTGCTGCCCTGTACGCCTGTCTGCTATTACGGTTACGAATACCAACTGGGAACGCCAGGATATATCTATCAGTCCATGTCGGGAGAACGGCACGAGAGTCGGGCATCGAGTGAGGTTCCCACATCGGTATTCTCTGGTTTTTTCCCCGGCCTGGCGCTGGCGAGTCTGTTCGACGACCGGATCGAAACCTGGTATCCCGACTTGCGTAACAGCGTCGTGGAGAAGCTGGAGTATGACGAGCTAGGTAACCAGCGGTTCTATTTCACCGTCAATACACCGTTCCCGCACATTCTGTACAAGTTGCATCCGATCTATAAGCCGACCCATATCGAGGTACGGCTGGATGAGCATGTGCGTCAGCTACTGATTCCGGAGCTGCCGCCGGAATGGAAAAAACTGATCTCTTATGCGATTACCGCTCAGTCAGGGCTTTATCAGCTCTGGCTCACGCCCGGGGTTAAAGCGGTGACGCTCGATGATGTCAGCTACGCGAAATGGGTGATTCACGCACCTTGGGCTGCCCTTGAACGCGTCACTTTCGACGGCGCGAACCTGATCGTCGACGGCATTGTGCTCAATGCCTTCGAAGGAATGATCGAACTGGCCAAGGGTGAGCTATTCCAGGTGGACTGGCAGGAAAAAAGATTGCTTCTGCTGTCTGTCTCGCTCGATGCCAAGAGCACCGTAGCGCAGGTGCTCTCGCACATGCGTAAACGGGCCAGGGAAAAGCGTTTGGTATCGGCATACGTGCCGCTTTACAAGTACACGGTGCCTTACACCTCTGCCAATCAACCGGTCGTCACCACCGCGTTCTATGAGGTAGCGCGTGACCGCTTGCTCTACGCCCGCAACTTGCCTGAAACCGTCAATGAGGGTGTTGTTCTGGCAGGCGCCAACGCGCAGCACGCATGGTTCTACCATCCGGATCATGCAACGGTCTGGCGCGTCGATGCGGTGACCGGCACGGTCATCCACCGCTATCGACTGATGAACCCGGCGAGCGGTGCAAAGATCATTGGCTGTGTTCAGGATGCGCACAGTACTCTGCGGATATCGCAACGAATGCTGGAACAGAGCGAGGTCGAAACGACCCTGGAGTATCGGATAACGGGTTGGGCAATCGAGTTGACGGGTATCAAGACCTCATCCCGGCAGCACGACTACGTCCACAAGCCCGGTGCGGTTTACTGGTCCTCCTTGATACGTCACTTTGCCACGTCGCGCCCTTTCAAGGATGCAACGCCTGGCATGGGGGGGGCGATCAGCACCGGGGGGCTCGCCAGATTTGTGCATGCGCGTGCCTACGTTCTCGAAGGGCTGCGTGATCAGGCCTGGCTTGGCCTGAGCAGCGGCCGCTATTTCCGCGCGGGGCTTGGCAGTCAGCCGGACATGGTGATGCTGATGCCGCATCAACCCCAGGACTTCGCGATGCTCTTTTACAGTAAAGAAAACGGGGAAATCAGCCGTGGTATCGAACCTCGAACAGCAGGGGCCGAGTATAGAAATGAAGTGATCGAAAGGGGCGTCAGCGAGGTTACCCAAGCAGGCGAACGTTACATTGCCACCAAGAACGATGGTCGTTTGTTCGAGATCGACCCATTGGGGACGTTGAAGTTTGTCGGCCTTGGTCAGCGTTGGCTGCAACGTCACCCGGATTGGCTAAGCGCATTACCTGCGCTGGCCGCCACCTATCGAGCGGCGCCTTTCCCGATCATCGGTTTGGGCAGTGTTTCCGGCAGCGCGTTGCTCGCGGTGTGGTGTATCGAGGAGCAGGTGCTGCTGGCCGATGTCGCTGGCGGCAAAGAACTGGCGTTGCTTGGGCTGACCCCGGACAAACAAGCGGCCTGGCTACTGGATGTCTCGGCCGGGCAACTCTATCGCCAAGCGCTGGTGTCGATCGAGGCATTACGCGGGGCATTTGCCACGGGCACCCGGCTGCTGGACCCCGAGCAGTTGCCGATGGCGAAAAAAGTCTGGGACCCATGGTCATTTGCCGAGGTGCTGGTGCAGGGGCAGGGCTTGCTCGGGCGTACCGGCGAAGGCGTCAACCTGGAACTGCTGGATCAGCACCCGGCACGTATCGTCGGCGTCGAAAAACAATGGGTGTCTATTGCCGGACAGACTCCGCAGCAATTGCAGGCCCGCTTGAAGGCGTTGCTCAAAGGACAGTCCCATGCACCGGTTCTGCACGTCGAAAACTCTTCGGATCGCTACACGTACTTTGTGCCGGAACTGGACCAACTGTTCGATATTTCCGGTCGGGCTGATGGCCAGTGGGCGGTGTTTCTTGGCACGCGCAACCAGTCGATAGCGATGCTCTTCGATCCGCTGGATAGCCTGAACTCCAGTCGAGAGTCGGAACATGCCGTTTGGGTGCCTGGCCAATACGCCCGGCGCGAGGGTGAAGTACTGTCGCTTGAGATGAGCGGTGAGGTCACTGATGTCCTGGACATGTTGCCTGACGGGGTCGACAAGTTGATCCTGGGGTTTGGGGCGCAGGCGTTGAGTTATCAAGTGTCGGAGCAAGCCTGGCAACGGCTGGATTGCATTGTGGTCGATCCCCGGCGGCCGTTGGGAGCAGAAACCACCAGCGTCTGCACGCTGATGCTGGACATGGACGCCAATGAACGCCTGTTGGTGTCGTTGGTCGACGGACAATTGGTGTTCACTGACTCGGACAACGCTCACAGCCTGATCGTGCGGGACGTCGTGACGCAAGGTGAAGAGCAGGGCGTAGCGATGCAGATCGGCATCAGGATTCGCGCAAAGCAGTACCTGCGGGGAACCGGGGAGTGGCTCAACGCATTGTCAGCAGCGCGAGGCGATGAAGGACATGCCTCAGTGGAAACACTGATAAAACAGTTACATTGAAATATCAGGTCAAACTGAAAGTTCAGGGCCGCGAATATATATTCGCGGCCCTTTTTATTTTTAATTGGTTTTAATTTGTGTTCTGTTGCTCAGGTTTTATTGGTGTTTTTTCCATGAGGGGTTGCAGTGAAATATACAGAGTGAAATTTATTGTTCTCTCGCGCTGATGCGTTGTTTGGTATTTCTGGTCTTTGAAAGAAATTGAGTTTTATCTCGTTTGAGTTTTGCTTTTGTTAGTGGCTAGCTTGGCCCTGGAATGTTCTGTGGAAGTCATTGGGGTAAGTCATGTCAAATGTTGAAGGTGTGAGTAATGATAACTACGTTAACTTTTCTGAGCTGTTCAGGCGTGCGGATTTCGAGCGCACACTGTCGCTGCATAAAGAAAGTAAGCATTATGAAGCGCTGTTGCGCTATTACTCCGCCTGTGTGAGTGCCACCGATACGCAGCAGTTGATTGAACCACTGAGATTATTGCGCCAGACACTGGAACAACTGTTGGGCAATAGCCGAGTGCGGCGGGAGTTGGAACCGCCGGTGGCGACGATTGAAAAACCGGCCGCAGAGCTTTCGCGAATTTACGACAAAGTTGAAGCCTTCGAATCACGCGTTCATCTCGGCGTCGAACTGATTAAAACTGTACCGACACCCGTTCCAAAGACCCTGCACTTCGTCTGGCTCGGTGGTGGCGTCGGCCCCATCCAGCGTGACTACCTCAATGTCTGGAAACAGGTACTCACCGGGCAGGGTTACACCCTTAATCTCTGGTTCGACAGTGACGCGTTACTGGCGTATCAGACCAATAAACTGATTGTCGAGGCGGCCAAGACGGATGCCTTGGCGCAGGTCGCAGGTAAAACAATTGCCGAAGATGCACTGGCCGATCTTTACGAAGCGCGCGCCATTGTGCTTAAGCAGCAGATGCAGGCGCACATCGATGCCGCCGTGGCTAACGGTAAATCCGCCGATGACGCCCGCATCGATTTGCTGGTTAGCGCCTATGGCCAGGACGAGGCGCAACTGCAAGCACTCAGAGAACAAAATCGCAGCAGCTTGCAAGGCATGCTGGGGGGTGATCTGCAGTTGCGTGATCTCGACAACGCGACAACGCCATTACAACTGCAAGATATCTATGAACGGGAAATCCGCTTGCGCGGCAATCTGGCGGCCGCATCGGATGTCGTGCGTGCCGAAGTCCTGCACGGGGAAGGCGGCAGCTATGCCGATGTCGACAACTTGCCGCCTCTGGTGGAAAACCTGAGCGGTGTCGACCTCAGTGTTTTGAGCGTCGACGCCCGCCTGGGCATTCTGCAGTTGCTGCTCAATCACAACCCCGAATGGATGCCGGGCCGTCAGTCGTCCAACAGTTACGCCAAAAGCATTCCGGCAGAGCATCTTGCGACGCTTGAAGCGTTCGCCAAAAGCGGCCCGGCACTGAGTCAGGTTTTCCAGGCACCGACTGATTTGCTGGCGCGACCGTTCATGTTGCGTGCGGTGGCCGAAGGCAGTTCGACGACCAATGCTTTCTTGATGGCGCATGCCGGGTCGGCGACGCTGCAAGCGGTGATCGAGCGCATCCGCTTCAATTACCGGTTGGTCGACGAGACACTTCAGATGGCTGCGCAACGCAATGTCGCACCGACCGACTTCGACGGTGTGCTGCCACTGGCTCTGACCGTTTTGGAAAAAACCTACGGCCGGCTGCGCGAACTGCCGAATCAGGAGGAGATCCTCGCAGGCTTTCTCGCCAGTGCCGCCGCCAGCTACTTCAGTGACGGCATCCGTCCTCAGAGTGAAGGCACCATCTATCTGACCGGCCCCGGCGCGATACGCGACGGCATGGTCGATTACGCCAAGGCACACCTGACCCCCAGGCAGGCCGAGATGATCCGCGCCGAAGCGGCCATTGCGCGCTATGCGTCGGTCAACCGTGCCACCGAAGAAGAGCTGGATCACTCCTGGAAAGACAACGCGAACGATCCGGTGAAATGGGTGGAGGACGAGCAGGCGCGCTGGCAGCAAGGTCAGTACACGACCCGCTACAAGGGCGATATCGCACAGTTGCTCAAGGGCTCAATCATTGAGTTCGAACAAGGCTGGCCGTTGATTGAAGGTAGAGCGGTGCTATTGACTGACGTATTACAGCGTCTGGTCGACGGGCTTGGCGAACCGTTCACTGAGGCCATGCGAAAGGGGCATGATGGTGCAATCAGGTTCGAGAAGCTGTTGCCGTTGAGTTTTGCCGACCGTCAGTTGATCAGGAATCAGCCACTCAATGCGCGGCCACCGGTTTTTCTCAACGATCAGCGATTCCGGAGTCTGGGGCTGGATGAAGTGTTGAGTGCGCTGGCCCATGGCGAACTGTCTCTCGTCGAGACAACGCCACTGCAACGTCTGTCACTGGGCGTGTTGCTGGGGATTGATTCACTGCACAGCCAGAACTTCGACCGCTTCAGTGGCGAACTGGACAACCTGGCCAACAGTGTCCGTGAGTTGGGAGCTTCGAATCGTTATGCAGTCATTGAAAGACACCTCTATAGCCGCCGTGATGCGCAGTTTCTTAGCGGTCTTGCCGGCGATATCGCAGAGTCGGCCGCATCGATCAGCGCGCTGGATCTGAAAAAAGCCGCACTGATGAGGGCACAAACACTTCAGCAGTGGGGCCGATACGCCGCGCAAATTCAACAGACAGCCACCCTTGAGCATCGCTTGCAGATCAGCGAACGGATGGATCAGGTGCTCGGCCAGATCGAGGCCAACAGCGTAAAACCGGTGCCGCAGGATTTGTTACTGGGTGGCGCCGGCGAAGCCATCGGTGGGCGCTGTTATCCCTTGGCACTGATGATGGCCGCCGCTTTTGCAACCGGGGAAGTGGCTTCACATCGGTTGCGTGAACGTTTTTATCTGTCCGTCATTGAGCCGCAACAGAGTGATTCGCAGGCTTTCGTGCAGGTGCTGGAGGAGCTGCGAAGCGCTCAACTGAGCGAAGTGGGAACGACGCTCAGTCGTGCTGATCTGACACAGGTCACCGCTGCACTGGAGAACCATGCCAGCCCCCGAACATTAATGCTCAACTCTGACAACCACTCGATGCTGGTGGCGAAAACCGTTGTGGGTACGCAAGCCCTCTATCATTTTTACGACCCCAACTTCGGTCTGTTCGAATTTGAAAGCCCCGCCATGTTCAAGCGGGCGCTCGAGCACTTTTTTCTGAAAGTGGGCATGGCCAAATACTATGCCTCGTACGGTGGCAGTGTCCGTCCGACCTTCGATCTGATTGAACTGGATGGCGCAAAAGTAGCGGCCTTGCCATTGTCCGGCGGGATCGATGTGGCGAAAGTGCTGACGAACGATCCGCTCCCGGGTCAACCGCCAGGCAAGCTGCGTCAGCGCCTGAACAGTGCCCATGGTCGATCGCTGGTCGACAATTCGCATTTGGGTGCCAGCTTGCTTGGGCTGGATGGCCATTGGTGGGGGCAGCAGATCGCCGGCGCTACCACTGCGCTGCAAGAGCTGCATCCCTCGGTCACGCCGTTGGTGCCGTTGTTCGAAACGCTGGAGATCACCGCCGAAGGCAAATATCGGCTGAGCCTCGTCGACCCCTCGATGCCCGAACACGTGGTTCAAGTGGTCAGTGATGACCACCGATTGTTGCGGATCAAGAACTGGCTGTCCGAGCAGTTCTCCACTCTGGCACGCAAACCGATCGACAGCGTCGGTGTACTGGACCCTACCGAGGCCGGCGCTGTTCATACCCTGAACGCAGGGTTCTCGATTCAGGCACTGATGAATGCCTTGCGTGGACGTGAAGGCGAGGATCGGACGCTGACCACAGCGGTGCGCCTGCACGCCTACCTCAATTACGCGCAGTTGGTGCATGGCAATGTCGTAGACGTAGTCGGTCTGATTCAACTGGTCAAAACTGCGCTGGGGGAGGAGAAGATCATCGCCCGCACCTGTGCCTCGGTCGTCACCGAAGCGTTGGGACATGCGGCCAATGAAGGTGTCGGCGCCGTGCTGGGGCTGGCAAACGTTGGTTTTGATATCTACCAGTTGGCGAGCGCACAGAACGACGTCGAAAAAGCACAGTTTGGGACACAGTTGGCCTTTGACTCGGCCAGCCTGGCATTGACTGCCGGGGGGGTTGGTGCCGCCGTGGCAGGCGCATCCACCGCCGCTGCAGTGTTGGGTGGTGCCGGCGTGATTCTGGGCGGGCTGGCGGTCGGTGTCGCGGCGCTCGCCCAAGGGTTTGCCGGTATTGCGCGCAACGCCCAGGATGTCGGGGCGTTTTTTGCAGACATGGAAGGCGCCTATCGCGGGCTCGGTTACCGCTTCGATGACGCGCTGGGGGCGTGGGTCGCGCACCCGTCGCTGATTGTCAAAAGCATTGATCTGACCGCTGGCAAGGTGCTGTTCGACAGCCAGAAGCTCTACCCATTGCGCGACCATTTCGGCGTCCCGGATTTCGACTCCGATTACGATCGGGCGGTCAATATCCGTCAGCAGTTAGGCTTGCCCGGACAGGTCCAGTTCTTACCGGCTGCCAGACAAACCATCGTCCTGCCGTGTACGCCTCAGACTTGTTATGGGTATGAGTACAAGGCGCTACCATTTGCCTCTTGGCGGCATGATCGCGGTTTCGATACCGCCCGGCGCCTGGAGAGAAAACTGGCAGATGGTCAATGGCTGTTTCTGTTTTCGTTTTACTCGTTTCCTTCGCATTACATTGTTCATCGTCTGTTTCCCGAGTATCGCGACACCGTCATCGACGTTCACCTCGATGCGGTCGAACGCACCTTGGTAGTGCCGTTGCTGCCGACTGCCTGGCGGGGCAAGGTGTCATATCGGATCTCCAGCGCCGGTGCGTCCTGTTCCGTGCTGCTCAATCACGGCGCCAGCATCGAATTGCACACGCCGAGTCAGAAGCAGGGCCGCTGGGTGCTGCAGGCTGGCTGGGCCAATGAAGAGAACATCCGGGTCGAGCTGTATGGCGAGCTGTACATCGGCGATGTTCACCTGAAGATATCCGGCCATGGACGCCACTCGGTGTTGATCCGTACGGCCAATCAGCAACTCTTCAGCGTTGACTTCGGCAAGCGTCAGCTGAACATCATTGAACAAAGCGCGCATGAAGGGCTCGATGAACAAGCGTTGCTCGAACACTACAAAACCCTCGCCCGAGAGCATCGTCTGGTGCTGCCGTATACACCGGTTCATAACTGGTTGATCCCGTTCGAATCGCCGCAGGAGCCGCGTTACACCACCGCCTGGTATGACGCCCGGGAAGAGCGCTTTCTCTATATTCGCAACGAGAAAATCGCCGATACCGAGGACGCGCAACTGGCCTTGGTGGCCAATGGATTTGCTTATTTCTACCTGGCGGACAGCTACAACATCTGGCAGGTCGATGTGGTCAGCGGGCTGCTCAAGGTTCAATACCGGTTGCTGGTGCCGGAGGGCGAAAGTGCGATTGGCCCCGTCGAAGTCGATGAGCACGGCGTGATTCATTTGATACAAACCGTCAGCAGCCCTTATGGCACTCGCCGGTTCAATTACCTGATTCATCAGGAGCAGTTGCTGCTGAGTTCCGTCAACCATGCAATGGCGCGGGAGCTGCAGGCGAGCGTGTTCGCCCACGAGTCGCTGGCCGACTGGTCGACGGTGCTGGGCAAATACACGATGGCTCGTCCCAGTGCGGAACGGGACGGTGCGACGACGGTTGACTGGCAGCCGGCGACTTACGTTTCGGTCAGTTGGAAATTCGAACCGGACAGACGTGACATCGTATGGGTTCGCAGCCGTGATCGATTGTTGATCCACCCGTTGCCGCTTCCTCGCCATGCCCGTGGCTGGCCCGACTCGATCAAGAATCTGACCGAGCTGGTGCTGCTGCCGATGACGGGCGCAAGCGATGTGTATTTCATCTACAACCGCCTCGACCAGGTTCTTTGCCGACTGCAGCGCGACGTGGCGCCGGGCAAGCAGCAGTGGTCGCATCGTTGGGTCGAACCAGAAGGGCTCAAGCAGATTGTGGCGGTGGAGAACGGCTACCTGATACTGGATGAAGAGGGCCGACTCTTTAACCTGACCGCACAAGGTGAGGCACAATTGCACGGTGTCGGCGAGCAGTGGCTCAAGGGGCGTGCACATTGGTGGCAGGCACTGGAACCGATTTCCAAACGTTACCCGGTGGAGCGGTTTGCGATTGTCGGATTACGCAATGCCGCCGGTGATGGCCAACTGAGTGCCTGGCATATGAGCAACCGCGTGCTGTTATGCGATCCGGGGCGCGACAAGCCAGTGCGCGTGCTTGGCATGGCGCCGGATAATCGAACGGCCTGGTTGTTCAGTGTTTCCGATGGTGAAATCTGGCGTCAGGCGTTCGTCGATCCGCAGCAGCTTGATCGCGCGTTTGGCGAGGGTCAGCAGCTATTGCACCGCGATGCTTTACCGGCTCCCGAGCGGGTGTGGAGCGCCTGGCATTTTGCCGAGGTGACAGTCGATGGCGCCGGGTTACAGGGCACCACTGTTGAGGGTGTCACGTTGCGACTGGGTCATCAGCAGGCGCCGGTGGTCATCGGTGTTGAAAGTCGCTGGGTGACTGCGCAGGGCGCGCCTCTGATCGAACGCCTGCAAACCTTGTTGGCTTGTGCCGATCATGGTGACTTCGTATCCGTGGCGTCCGGGCCAGATCATTTGCAATGGTATGACGTGAAAAGCGCCCGACTGGTGAGTATTGCCGCCACCGATTTACCCACGGACTTTGTAATGCTGGGCACCCGGAATCAGTTCAAGGTGTTGTTGCATCAGCGCCGGGAGGGAACGGTGCAGGTTTATCCGGGCAAGCACAGCATCGGGCCGTTCGATTACATCCAGCGCGATGGGCACGTCTTGACCGTTGAAGGTCATAACAGAATGAATGATCTGCTACCGCTGCTTGCCGATGACATCAATACGTTGGTTGTGCGACTGGGGCAGGGCGGCGTGACCTGTCATTTGTCAAAGGCTGCCTGGCAGAGACTGGATGCTGTCATCGTCGATTGCCGGCATGCGCTGGGAGAAGTGCCGGCAGTGCCGGGCAAGTTGCTTTGGGATTTTGAATCGCCGGAAAAGCTGCTGTTCGAGATCGTTGAGGAGCATCTGGTGATCGTTGACCCTGAGAGTGAACACTCGCTGATTTTCCGTGATGTGTGTTCCCCTGATCCGGCGTTGCGCGGTGAAGTGTTCCTGGCGTTTGGCAAGCAGCAATCCCACGCTATTTCTGCGTGGGTGCAGCGGTTGCAGGCAAGGACGGCACGCACGGCCAACGTCACCCCGCAAACGCTACTCGCAGAGCCGGCCGCCCGCTAAAACCGGCGGATAACAAAACGCCGCGAACGGTATCGTTCGCGGCGTTTTACTGTCAGGCGACTCTCGCAGGCGCCGAGGCTCAGGGCACCAGATAGCCTTTGACCCCGGTGAAGATGATCTGCGCCGCCAGTGCGCAAACGAACAATCCCATCAAGCGACTGACAATCTGCAAACCCTGGTCGCCGAGAATCCGTTCGATGCGGTTGGACAAGTACAGCACCACACCCACGGTAAAACTGGCCAGCGCAATACTCATGATTGCCGTGAGCTTGTCGTCCCAGTGCGGCTGGCTGACGCCCATCACCAGCAAGGCACCGATGGTACCGGGGCCGACGGTCAGCGGAATGGTCAGCGGCACGATAGTCACGTCCTGCTGCACGTTGTCGCTTTGCACCACCGACTTGCCTTGCGCCATGCCCAGCGCCGAGATGAACAGCACACTGCCGGCGCCGATGCGGAACGCATCCACAGTGATGCCGAACACATCGAAAATCACCCGCCCGAACAAATACAGCAAAACGCTGGAGACCAGCGTGGCGATGGCCACTTTCCAGGCCAGGCGGCGTTGCTCCTTGCGCGAATAACCACGGGTCAGGCTGATAAAACAGGACAACACGAAGAACGGGCTGTAGAGCACCAGCATCTTCAGGTAAACGCTGAATAACACGTGGAGCATGGTGCACGCTCACTGGCGAGGGAAGTCGTGGGGGAGTCTATCAGGCGCTACCGGGTCTGTCGGCTCACGACGGTTGCGTGGTCGTCCGATTCTGCTCATCCCGCTGGGCGACCCAGTGTTCGATCAACTCGCGCAATTGCGACAACTCGACCGGCTTGGACATATGCCCATCCATCCCTGCCTGGCGTGCGCGTTCCTTGTGTTCGGCGAGGATGTGCGCCGTCAGCGCAACGATCGGCGTGCGGATGCGTTGGTTGCTGACTTCCCAGGCGCGCAATTGCTGGGTCGCGGAGAAACCGTCGAGGATCGGCATTTCGCAGTCCATCAACACCAGGTCGTAACGCTGGGCTTTCATCGCTTGCAGCGCTTCTTCCCCGTTGCTGGCGGTGTCCGGTTGCAGGTTGAGCTTGCCGAGCATGCCGCGAATCACTTTGGTCGAAATCGTGTTGTCTTCGGCGACGAGGATGCGGAAGTCGCTCGGCACTTTGGCCGCTGTGGCCGGGGTGAGCACTTGCGGCTGGAACACCACCTGGCCTTTGTTGCGCTGGTTGAGTTCGTCCGCCAGGGTGGTCTTGAGGGTGTAGCCGGCCACGGGTTTGGCGAGGATGCGTTTGATTCCCGAGTTGCGCGCAATGATCTTGCTCGGCGCGTTGCTGATGCCGGTGAGCATGATCAGCAGGATGTCGTGGTTGAGGCTCGGGTCTTCCTTGATCTTGGCCGCGAGCTGCATGCCGGTCATGCCGGGCATGTTCTGGTCGAGCAACACCACATCGAAGTAATCGCGCAGGTGCGCCTTGGTGCGCAGCAGGGCCAGCGCTTCCTTGCCCGATGGCACGGCGCTGACGTTCAGGCCCCAGGCGCTGCACTGCTGCACCAGCACTTTGCGGCAGGTGTCGTTGTCATCGACCACCAGCACCCGCGCGCCTTGCAGGGGACTGTCCAGATCAGAGGTCGGGTGTTCGAGGCGATCAGGGTCGAGCGGCAGGGTCAGCCACAAGGTGCTGCCCTGATTGGCGCCGCTCTTGATGCCGAATTCACCGTTCATCAAGCGGATCAATTGCCGCGCTATCACCAGCCCCAGATTGCCGCCCAGACGATTGGCCGAGAGGAAGTGCTTGCTGTGAAGTTCGGCGTGCATGAGCGCATCACGCTCCTCCTGTTCCATCGGCGCGCCGCTGTCCTGCACGGCAATGCGCAGGCGCGGTTTGCTGTTGCGCTCATCGAGGGCGACGACGATCAGCACTTCGCCTTCGGCGGTTTTCTTGAGGGCATTTTCCAAAAGGCTTAACAGGGTTTGACGCAGGCGGGTCGGATCGCCACTGATGACGCGCGGCACTTGCGGCTGAATGAAGCTGATCAGCTCGACGTTCTGCTGTTCGGCCTTGGCGCGGTAGATGCTCAGGCAGTCATCGATCAACGCGTTGAGGTCGAATTGCACGTCGTCCAGTTCGATCTGCCCGGACTCGAGCTTGGAGATGTCGAGGATCTCGTTGATCAACGTCAGCAGTTCGTTGCCGGCGCTGTGGATGGTCTGCACGTAGTCGCGTTGCTTGACCGACAACGGCGTGCCGAGCAGCAGTTCGGTCATGCCCAATACGCCGTTCATCGGCGTGCGGATCTCGTGGCTGATCTTGGCGAGGAATTCGGCCTTGGCGTTGATCTCGGCATTGCTGGCGGCGAGGTCGCGGCTGATGCTGAAGCGGCTTTCGGTGATGCTGCGCTGACGCTCGCCCAGCGCGATGCTCATCAACAGGCCGCTGATGCAGATGAACGCCATCAACGTCATGATCAGGCCTTGCGGTGCGACCAGTGTCAGCCCCAGCAAGGCCGGAAGAATGATCAATGTACCGATGTTGAACACCACCATCGCCGCGACGAACAGGCGTGCCGGGCGGTAGCCTTTCTGCCAGTGATAGAACGCGACAAACAACATGCTCAGGCCGGCCAGTGCCACCAGCGCGTAAGTGATGATGTTCAGCGGCAGGGTGTTGACGAACAACAGCAACAGACTGCAAATCACGATGAACAGAATGTCGCCCAGCAGCAGTTTGTTCAGCGGATGCGGGCCGAGTGGGGCGAAGAAGCGCAGTGCAAACATCAGCCCGGCCGGGGCTGTCAGCAGCAATGCCAGATAAGCGCCCGGGGTCTGGATCGCGTGCCAGTTCGGCAGCCACGGGCCGGCGAGATTGAGCAGCAGTAACAGGCTGAGCCCCAGCAGACCTTCGCAGACGGCCAGCCACAGGCTACTGCGCGAACGCGAGTAGGCATAGCGCACGAGGTTGTGCAGCAGCAACATGCCGAGGCAGCCGAACAGCAAACCGAAGATCAGCGTTTGATTGTGATTGGCCGCGCTCATCACGGCGGATTGCAAGGTGATGTGCGGGCGCAACTGATGGTCGGAGACCATCCGCAGATAGATGTCGAGGGGTTTGTCACTCTGGGGCAGTGGCAACAGGAAATCACTGCTTGGCAGCGGCCGTTCGGCTTGGGGCTGGCCGGTGCCGGTTTTGCGTTGCTCGATCAGCTTGTCGCCGTCCAGCACGTACAAATTCAGGTGGGACAGATCCGGGGCGAAGATGCGCAGCACTTGTTCGTGCTGGCCGGGTGCGAGCTTGAAACGCAGCCACAAAGCACCCTCGGGCCCGGCCGCGGTGAGGCGGTCAAGGTCGATAGGGCTGAATTGATTGATGTAGCGGGCAGAGCGGATGTCGCTCAGCTGAAGGTCGCCCTGATCGTCGAGCAATACCGACCAGCCACTGCCTTGCGTGGCCTGGGCCGGGAGCATGCAGAGCAAGGTCAGCAACGTGACGGTGAAGCTTATGGCAATCCTGAGCCAGCGCACGGCGAAATCCCTTCGTAGGTTGATGCCAGAATATAACGATGCGCGGCAGCGGAACAGCCCGGCGAGGGACTGCATCCCGCGCCGAACCTGAGCGACAGCTTACTCCTGGGTTTCGCCACGTTCACGGGCAATGGCGCGGTAGCCAATGTCCTTGCGGTAGAAGCAGCCTTCCCAGTCGATCGCTGCGGCCAGCTTGTAAGCCTGCTGCTGCGCTGCACCGACGCTGGCGCCCATCGCGGTGGCGCAGAGCACGCGACCACCGGCGGTCACGACCTGACCGTCCTTCAGCGCAGTACCGGCGTGGAAGACTTTACCTTCCAGGCTTGCCGCTGCGTCCAGACCGTTGATCGCCGCGCCCTTGGCGTAGTCGCCCGGGTAGCCGCCAGCGGCCAGCACGATGCCGACGCTCGGACGTGGATCCCACTGCGCTTCAACCTTGTCCAGCGCCTGCGCCAACGCCGCTTCAACCAGCAGCACCAGGCTCGACTGCAGACGCAGCATCACTGGTTGGGTTTCCGGATCACCGAAACGGCAGTTGAACTCGATGACTTTCGGGTTGCCGGCCTTGTCGATCATCAGACCGGCGTACAGGAAGCCAGTGTAGACGTTGCCTTCTTCGGCCATGCCGCGAACGGTCGGCCAGATCACCAGGTCCATTACGCGCTTGTGCACGTCGGCAGTGACCACCGGGGCAGGGGAGTAAGCACCCATGCCGCCGGTGTTCGGGCCGCTGTCGCCGTCGCCGACGCGTTTGTGGTCCTGGCTGGTGGCCATCGGCAGCACGTTCTTGCCGTCGACCATGACGATGAACGACGCTTCTTCACCGTCGAGGAACTCTTCGATCACCACGCGCGAACCGGCGTCACCGAAAGTATTGCCGGCAAGCATGTCGCGCACGGCGTCTTCGGCTTCGGCCAGGGTCATCGCAACGATCACGCCTTTACCGGCCGCCAGGCCGTCGGCCTTGATCACGATCGGTGCGCCTTTTTCACGCAGATAAGCCAGGGCCGGCTCGATCTCGGTGAAGTTCTGGTAATCGGCGGTCGGGATCTTGTGGCGTGCCAGGAAGTCCTTGGTGAAGGCTTTCGAACCTTCCAGTTGCGCAGCACCCGCGGTCGGGCCAAAGCAGTCCAGGCCACGGGAGCGGAACAGGTCAACGACGCCAGCGACCAGCGGCACTTCCGGGCCGACGATGGTCAGGGAAACGTTTTTCTCGGCGAAGTCCGCGAGCTGCTCAAGGGCCAGCACGTCGATGGCGACGTTCTCGCACTTGGCTTCAATCGCGGTACCGGCGTTGCCCGGTGCGACGAAAACCTTCTGCACGCGCGGATCCTGAGCCACTTTCCAGGCCAGGGCGTGTTCACGGCCACCGCTGCCAATGATCAAAACATTCATTTCAAAAACCTCAAAATTCTGTCAGGCGCTGCTGGAGCGCTTTATGTGGGAGCGAGCCTGCTCGCGAAAGCGGTGTGTCAGTCAAAACAGCTATGACTGACAGATTGCATTCGCGAGCAGGCTCGCTCCCACATTTGAACCGGTGTATCAGTGACGGAAGTGGCGCATGCCGGTGAATACCATCGCGATGCCGGCCTCATCAGCCGCAGCAATCACTTCAGCATCACGCATCGAACCACCTGGCTGGATCACCGCAGTGATACCGACCTTGGCCGCGTTGTCCAGACCGTCGCGGAACGGGAAGAACGCGTCCGATGCCATCACCGAACCTGCTACTTGCAGGCCAGCGTGTTCTGCCTTGATCGCGGCGATACGCGCGGAGTTTACGCGGCTCATCTGGCCAGCGCCGACACCGATGGTCTGACGGTTCTTGGCGTAAACGATCGCGTTGGATTTAACGTACTTGGCGACTTTCCAGGCGAAGATCAGGTCGTTGATTTCCTGTTCGGTCGGTGCGCGCTTGGTCACGACTTTCAGGTCTTCACTGCCGATCATGCCGATGTCGCGGCTCTGCACCAGCAGGCCACCGTTGACGCGCTTGTAGTCCCAGGCCGCAGCGCGGTCAGCCGACCACTCGCCACACGCCAGCAGGCGCACGTTGGCTTTGGCCGCGACGATGGCGCGGGCTTCTTCGCTCACGCTTGGCGCAATGATCACTTCCACGAACTGACGCTCGACGATCGCCTTGGCGGTCTCGGCATCCAGTTCACGGTTGAAGGCGATGATGCCGCCGAACGCCGATTCGGTGTCGGTGGCGTAGGCCAGTTCGTAGGCCTGACGGATGCCGCCTTCGGCGTCCGGGCTCACGGCCACGCCGCACGGGTTGGCGTGCTTGACGATTACGCAGGCAGGCTTGACGAAGCTCTTTACGCATTCCAGCGCGGCGTCGGTGTCGGCCACGTTGTTGTACGAGAGTTCCTTGCCCTGCAGTTGGGTCGCGGTGGCGATGCCGACTTCGGCCGGTTTGGCTTCAACGTAGAACGCGGCGCTCTGGTGCGGGTTCTCGCCGTAGCGCATTTCCTGAGCCTTGATGAACTGGCTGTTGAAGGTGCGCGGGAATTCGCTGCGACCTTCAGTGCTCAGTGTCTCGGCAGCCTGATTCACGGTACCCATGTAGTTGGCGATCATGCCGTCGTAGGCGGCGGTGTGTTCGAACGCCTTGAGCATCAGGTCGAAACGCTGTGCGTAGGTCAGGCCGCCGGCTTTCAAGCCTTCGAGGACGTTGGCGTAATCGCTGGCATTCACCACGATCGCAACGTCTTTATGGTTTTTCGCCGCCGAACGCACCATGGTCGGGCCGCCGATGTCGATGTTTTCGATGGCGGTCGGCAGGTCGCAGCCTGGCTTGTTGATGGTGGCTTCGAACGGGTACAGGTTGACCGCGACCAGATCGATCGGCTTGATGCCGTGTTCGCTCATGATCGCGTCGTCGATACCGCGACGACCGAGGATACCGCCGTGGATTTTCGGGTGCAGGGTTTTCACCCGACCGTCCATCATTTCAGCGAAACCGGTGTAATCCGCGACTTCCACTGCGGCAACGCCGTTGTCGCGCAGCAGCTTGAACGTTCCGCCGGTGGAGAGGATCTCGACGCCCAGCGCTTCAAGCTCCTTGGCGAATTCGAGGATCCCGGTCTTGTCGGAAACGCTGATCAAGGCGCGGCGGATCGGCAGGCGGGTAGTCTGGTCGGTCATCTCAATTTCCATCAAAAGCAAAGGAAGTCAGCAAAAATGGCGACCGGTTTTACGCGGGCGCCGTTCTGGTTTGATTGAATGCTTACAGCAGATCGTACTGCTTGAGTTTCTTGCGCAGCGTGCCGCGGTTGAGTCCCAGCAGCTCACTGGCCTTGGTCTGGTTGCCCTTGACGTAGTTCATCACGCTTTCGAGCAGGGGAGCCTCGACTTCGGAGAGCACCAGGTTGGACACAGCCGTGCCGGACGCGCCCTCAAGGTGGGCGAAATAATTGGGCCGCGCCCTCTCGACACTCCCGCGAAGGGTCTGGCCTACTTCGCTCGGAGTATTG
>NZ_JBIUWI010000010.1:0-99845 GCF_044743385.1 Pseudomonas sp. NPDC087639
TTTCATGACAAGGTGCGCTCAGCCAGGTCAGCGGCAGGCGGATGCCTTCGTGCATCAGGCCCATTTCAACCAAAGCCCACTTCACCGGAATCGGGTTGGCTTCGATGAACAGGTCTTTGTGCAGCGGCATCAGTTTTTCGTTAATAGCCCGTGCGGTATCAGCGTCGCCATTGAGCGCGGCCTCGCACAGATCAGCCATTTCGCGCGGAGCGACGTTGGCAGTCACAGAGATGTTACCTTTGCCGCCCAGCAGGATCAGCTCGACCGCGGTCGGATCATCGCCGGACAGCACGATGAAGTCCTTGCTCACGCCGTCGATAATCGCTTTGGCACGCTTCAGGTCGCCAGTGGCTTCCTTGATGCCGATGATGTTCGGCACGGTGGACAGCCGAATCACGGTCTCGGCCTGCATGTCGCAAGAGGTGCGGCCAGGAACGTTATAGAGAATCTGTGGGATATCGACCGCTTCGGCGATGTGTTTGAAGTGCTGGTACAGACCTTCCTGAGTCGGCTTGTTGTAGTACGGAACCACCAGCAGGCAGGCATCGGCACCGGCTTCTTTGGCATTGCGGGTCAGTTCGACGGCTTCGCGGGTCGAGTTGGCGCCAGTGCCGGCGATGACCGGAATGCGCCCGGCAACCTGTTTGACAACGGCTTTGATGACGGCGATGTGTTCTTCTACATCAAGGGTTGCCGACTCGCCGGTGGTGCCGACCGCGACAATGGCATGGGTGCCGTTCTGGAGATGGAAGTCCTCGAGTTTGCTGAGGCTGTCCCAGTCAAGACGCCCTTGTGCATCCATGGGAGTGACCAGTGCCACCATACTGCCCGCAATCATGAAACCGCTCCTGCCGGAAAAAGAGAGCGGTAATGGTACTGGCGCCAAGATGCTTGCACAAGCAAAGTACTGCGTAGCCGCCATTCCCCTTGGCGTCGCTTTTCGCTACCCTTCAGACTTTGATCGGTACTGATCAGCTTGTATGCCGGGTTCCAGCCTCCCTTTTCGGCCTCCCAGACCCCGTTCCTGCGTCGCATCGACGCGCTCCCGCTTTTGTGGAGCGAGCCACGAGCGCTTGTCGGGGTTCTTTGAACGGACAGCCTGAATGGGCAGAGGCCCTCCCTCGGCGTCAAACGCCCATCAACCTACCGACCGCTCATCGCTTTAGGAATGCTGCATGTCCACCCCCACAGTTCGCGAACAATTCCTTGTCATCAGTGCCCTCGGCGCCAACCCCATGGAGCTGACTAACGTCCTGTGCCGCGCCAGCCATGAAAATCGCTGCGCCGTGGTCACTTCTCGCCTGACCCGCCACGGCGAGTGCAGTGCGCTGATCCTCGAGATCTCTGGCAGCTGGGACGCCCTCGCGCGTCTGGAAGGCAGCCTGTCAGGCCTCGCCAAGAAACACGCATTCACCGTCAACGTGGTGCGTAGCGCAGCGCTGGAGAATCGTCCGCAGGCGTTGCCGTACGTGGCGTATGTCAGTTCGGCGTATCGCCCGGACATCATCAATGAACTCTGCCAGTTCTTCATGGATCACAACGTCGAGCTGGAAAACCTGACCTGCGATACTTATCAGGCACCACAGACCGGCGGCACCATGCTTAACGCCACGTTTACCGTGACGTTGCCGGCCGGCACCCAGATCAGTTGGCTGCGCGACCAGTTCCTGGATTTCGCGGACGCGATGAATCTGGACGCACTGATCGAGCCTTGGCGCCCACAAAACCCAATGTAAGGAAGCTTTCATGGCCGTTATCATCGACCAACCGGTTGCGGATTTCGAAGCACCTGCCACCAGCGGGCAAACCGTCAGCCTGTCAGCCCTGAAGGGCAAGCAAGTGGTGATTTACTTCTATCCGAAGGACAGCACCCCCGGCTGCACCACCGAAGGCCAGGGCTTTCGTGATCAGTACGCGGCGTTCAAGGCTGCCAACACTGAAATCTTCGGCATCTCGCGCGACAGCCTGAAGTCCCACGAGAACTTCAAGTGCAAGCAGGAGTTTCCGTTCGAGCTGATCAGCGACAAGGACGAAGCGGTCTGCCAACTGTTCGACGTGATCAAGCTGAAGAAGCTGTACGGCAAGGAATACCTGGGTGTTGATCGCAGCACTTTCCTGATCGACAAGGACGGTGTGCTGCGTCAGGAATGGCGTGGTGTGAAGGTGCCGGGGCATGTGGATGCAGTTTTGGCCGCTGCCGAAGCGCTAAACAAAGCCTAAGATCAAAAGATCGCAGCCTTCGGCAACTCCTGCGTTTGGAATACGTTTCCTGTAGGAGCTGCCGAAGGCTGCGATCTTTTTGCGTTAAAGAAGTGGCGCTACCGCCGGTTCCTTGCGCGGCCATGCGTCCAGCACAGCCTTGAACAGCGTCGCCAGGGGAATCGCAAAGAACACTCCCCAGAACCCCCACAACCCGCCAAACAACAGCACAGCGCAGATGATTGCCACCGGGTGCAGGTTGACCGCCTCGGAAAACAGCAGCGGCACCAGCACGTTGCCATCCAGCGTCTGGATAATCCCGTAGACCGCCATCAGATAGATGAACTGATCGCTCCAGCCCCATTGAAATAGCGCAATCAGCAGCACCGGCACGGTCACCACCACCGCGCCGACATAGGGCACAACCACCGAAACACCGACCAGCAACGCCAGCAGCGCTGCATAGTTGAGGCCAAGTGCGACGAAGGCGATGTAGGTCACGCCGCCGCAAATCACGATCTCGATGACTTTGCCGCGAATGTAGTTGGCGATCTGCCGGTTCATTTCCTGCGCCACCCGCGTGATCAGCGCCCGTTCACGCGGCAGATAGCCACGCACCCACTCGCCGATCATCGCCCGATCCTTGAGGAAGAAGAACACCAGGATCGGCACCAGCACCAGATAGATCATGATGTTCACCAGCAGTGGCAGACTCGACAGCGAAAAGGTCAGCGCCCATTGACCGAACTTGCCGATCTCGCCGCGCGCGGCCTCAATCGCCTGCAACACTTGCTCGTCGGAGACCAGATGCGGATAGCGTTCGGGCAACAGCAAGAGCAGCGACTGCCATTTTGCGAGCATGCCCGGCAGTTCATTGAACAGCGTGATCAATTGATGCCAGAGCAGCGGCACCACCACGACGATGAACACCAGTAATACGCCCATGAACAACGCAAACACCAGCCCCACCGCCGCACCGCCCGGCATGCGCAGACGCTCCAGCGTGACCACCAGCCCCTGCATCAGATACGCCAGCACCATCCCGGCCAACACTGGCGCAAGCATGCCACCGAGGGTCAACACCGCAGTAAAGGCCAGCACCAGCAGAACGGCCAGCACCACGGCTTCTTCGTCGGAGAAGTAGCGCTGAATCCAGTCGCGTAACACTTTGAACATCAATAATCCTTAGGTCTTGTACGCTGTCGGTTTCAGGCTTTTTTCAACCAGTAACGGTAGACGCCCGCTTCGTCTTCTTCGCGCAGCAGCGTATGACCGGCCAACTTGGCAAAGGTGCGGAAGTCGCGCTGCGAGCCGGCATCCGTGGCGATCACCTTGAGCACGTCGCCGCTTTGAAGCTTGTTGAGCTCCATTTTTGCCTTGAGTAACGGCAACGGACAGTTAAGACCACTGGCGTCCAGTTCTACCTCATGGGCTACAGCGTCAGTCATTGCGTCACTCCGGTTCAAGTCGTCGAGCTGCCTAGAATATCTGGTCGCAGGCTTGGTGTCCGGCTACAGTAAGGTCTTTGTCTTCTAAGGCTTTGTGCATGACTTTTCTGCGCCCTTCCCTGCTGACGCTCGCTTGCCTGCTCGCCTCACCAGGCTTTGCCGACGATCTGCCGTCACTCGGCGACGCCAGTTCTGCCATTGTCTCGCCGCAACAGGAATACCAGCTCGGCCGGGCGTGGCTGGCCATGTTGCGCAGCCAGGTTTCACAGCTCAACGATCCGCAACTCAAGGACTACGTCGAATCCAGCGTTTACAAGCTGGTGGAAACCAGCCAGGTCACAGACCGACGCCTCGAATTCATTCTGATCAACAGCCCGCAGCTCAACGCCTTCGCGGCACCGGGCGGCGTGGTCGGGGTCAACGGTGGTCTTTTTCTCAATGCGCAGACCGAGGGCGAATACGCGTCGGTACTGGCACACGAACTAGCGCACTTGTCGCAACGCCACTTTGCTCGCGGCGTCGAAGCTTCGCAGCGCATGCAAGTCCCGATGATGGCTGCCCTGCTGGCAGGGATCGTGATTGCTGCAGCCGGTGGCGGTGACGCCGGCATCGCGACCATCGCTGGCACTCAGGCCGCAGCGATTCAGGCGCAGCGGACTTTCTCCCGCCAGAATGAACAGGAAGCCGACCGCATCGGCATCCTCAATCTTGAAAAAGCCGGGTACGACCCGCGCTCTATGCCAACCATGTTCGAACGCTTGATGCGCCAGTATCGCTTCGACGCCAAGCCACCGGAATTCCTCCTGACTCACCCGGTCACGGAATCGCGGATCGCCGACACCCGCAACCGCGCCGAACAGGCCAAAGCGGGCGGCATCGAAGACACCAAGCGCTATCAACTGATTCGCGCACGCGTACAACTGATCTACGAAGAAACCCCGGGACTTGGCGCCAAGCGCTTTCGTGCACAGTTGGACGAGAATCCGAAAAACGATGTCGCGCGCTATGGTCTGGCCATCGCGCAGATCAAGGGCGGTCAGTTGAATGAAGCGCGAGAGAACCTCAAACAACTGTTGGTCACCGCGCCGAACGAGATCATCTACAACCTCGCCCAGGTTGATCTGGACATCACCAACAATCGCCTGCCCGATGCGCAGTCGCGGGTTGACCGGATGCTCACCCAGTATCCCGGCAACTATCCGCTGAATCAGGTTCGTGTCGATCTTCTGCTCAAGCAGAACCGCGCCGCCGACGCCGAGAAGGCACTGGAAAGCCTGCTCAAATCACGCCCGGATGATCCGGACGTCTGGTATCAGGTTGCCGAAACCCGTGGTTTGTCTGGCAACATCATTGGCTTGCACCAGGCTCGCGCGGAATACTTCGCCCTGGTTGGCGATTATCGTCAGGCGATCCAGCAGCTCGACTTTGCCAAGCGCAAGGCCGGCAGCAACTTCCCGCTGTCCTCGCGGATCGACGCCCGCCAGCGCGAGTTGATGGAGCAGGAGCGCATGGTCAAGGACATGATGGGCTGAGCCTTCTTTACGAAAAAAGCTTCAGGCATAAAAAACCGCCTCATTCGAGGCGGTTTCTTTTTATTTACTAGCGGTTATTCAGCCAGTTTGAAGGTGATGAAGCTCGCACGACCTTGACGCAGAACCCGCATCGACACCGAACGGTTCTTCGGCAGTGCCTTGGCGATCTCGGCGAACTCCTTGGAGGAACCGATGGCCTGGTTGTTCAGGTGCGTGATGACATCACCCGGCTGCAGACCGATCAGGGCCGCAGGACCGTCCTGCACTTCCTTGATGACCACGCCACCTTTGAGGTCGTAGGTTTTCTTCTGCTCGGCGGTCAACTCGCCCACCGAAACACCGAGACGGTTGCTGTTGGTTTCAGCACCGGACTTCGGCAATGCACCCAGCTCTTTGTCTTCGTCCGGAATCGCGCCAACCGTTAACTCGACGTTTTTGCGTTTGCCTTCACGAATCACTTCCAGATTGGCTTTCGCACCGGCCTTCAGTGCGCCGACCAGATGTGGCAGATCAGCAGACATAATGATCGGCTGGCCGTTCATGCTCAGGATCACGTCGCCGACTTGCAGGCCGCCCTTGGCCGCCGGACCGTCGTCCTGGATCTGCGCAACCAGCGCACCGGCCGGCTTCTCAAGACCGAACGACTCGGCCAGATCCTTGTTCACTTCCTGAATAACCACGCCCAGCCAGCCACGGCTGACTTTGCCGCCACTCTTCAGTTGGTTGGAAACATCCATCGCCACATCGATAGGAATAGCGAACGACACGCCCATGAAGCCGCCGGAACGGGTGTAGATCTGCGAGTTGATCCCGACCACCTCCCCATTCAGGTTGAACAGCGGGCCACCGGAGTTGCCCGGGTTGATCGGCACGTCGGTCTGGATGAACGGCACATAGTTTTCGTTGGGCAGGCTACGGCCAACGGCGCTGACGATGCCTTGGGTCACGGTGTGGTCAAAGCCGAAAGGCGAACCGATTGCCACGACCCATTGGCCGGCCTTCAGATCCTGGGATTTGCCGAGCTTGAGCACCGGCAAGTCCTTGCCCTCGATTTTCAGCAGGGCCACGTCGGAACGCGGGTCGGTGCCTACCAGCTTGGCTTTCATTTCGCTGCGATCAGCCAGGCGAACGAGGATTTCGTCAGCATCGGCAATCACGTGGTTGTTGGTCAGAATGTAGCCATCGGGAGAGATGATGAAGCCCGAACCCAGCGATTGCGCTTCACGCTGGCGACCACCGCCCGGCGAACGCTGTTGAGGCGGCATGCCGCGCTCGAAAAACTCCCGCAGCATTGGCGGCAGGCCTTCGAGATCAGGCATCTGCTGGTTCACTTTGCGATCAGGCAGTTTCTGCGTGGTACTGATGTTCACCACGGCAGGCGAAGCTTGTTCGACCAGTTGGGTGAAGTCAGGCAGGTCGGCCGCTTGCGCAGCAGGAACCGCCTGACCGAGCAGCAGCACAGTAGCAAAGATGGAGAGATAAGATTTCAAGCTAGGTATCGACATACAGCTCCCGTTACGACGAGCAGGTTTAAGCGATATGGAACAAGGACCACCGGACACTACAGGCCGGGACTTTTATTCCAGGAACAACAAACAAGGCCAGAGCCGTTAGGCTCTGACCTATAAAAAATTTTCAGGTGATTTGCAAATGAAAATGCTCAGCAAACATTTCTACGTCTCGACGACGAAGTGGGTATGACTGAAATCAGCTCACTGCTTGCTGGTCGCAGCGCCATCGGTATTGCGCATCGATAGAGCAATTCGTTCGGCGGTACCAATCGGGATCTCACCGACCACCGTGACCATCATTTCACCTTGCGCTGTGGTCAGGCGACGGGAGACGGCAACGGTTGGGCCGAGCTGAGTGCGCGTATCGGTGACAGTGGCACCGTTAAGCGGCTCGAGAAACACCGAGAACCGCGCCAGACCGTCGTCATAAAGCAGGCTGCTGACCTGAATTTTGGTTTCCGGATCTTTGTGCGAGGTGCTGCTGGTCAGCTCGAAACCTGGCGGTAGCCAGTCAGAGTGCCAAGCCTGAGCTGTCTTCACCGCAGAAGCCTTGTCACTATCGATAGTAATCGGCTTGCAGTCGGCGTCAGCCAATAAGTCTTTGTCCGTCGGAACATCATCAGTATCAAGACTGGTGAACTGGAATCGCTCGAGCAACTGCCCTTTGTCGTTCAACAGCAGCGACTTCAGAGGCAGACCGGTCTTCTTGTCCAGATGCAACTCAAAACCGTAACGATGCTGGTCCCGAGGCGTCAGCGATACGATCACTGCGTCTCTTCCAGCTACGCGCGACTTGCCGATGACAGCAAGGTCATACCAGTTTTTCAGCTTTTGCGGATCGAGAGGACGAGCGGCAGAGTTGGGAGAATCTCCCAACCCGGCAATCAGGGTGCCGCTTACGCATTGAGTATGTCCATCAATGCGCACGACTTCCTGTGCCGAACCGTCGAGCTGGAGTAAACGCTCGCGGACCTGGCCATTCTGGACGCGATGCCAGATGTTGTGGGTAGAAAAACTACCATTACGCTCGTAAACGAAAGTACCGTGGAAGCTTTGCTGCTGCTCGGCCTGGCCCAGACGGGTCAACCAGTCCTGGGCCTCGTCAGCGTGGGCTGGAACAATGAACCAGCCACTCAGCAGAAGCGAAAGTAGAGGTATGGCGCGCATGATCCTCCTTAACGGTTTTCCAGGCTTGCTGCACGTGCATACGGCAGCGCGCTTTCAGTACCTTTCAGCGCAGCCTGTTGAGCGTGCTGACGCAGATAGCTTGGCAGGCGCTGATCATGCCAGCCTGGTTGACCTTGCAGTACGCCGTTGGCCATAGGGCCAGTGGCTTCCGAACTTTCACTATAGCCTGCCAGAACAGCCGGACCTTTGACCTGTGGAGTGGCCAGGGTTGGCTGATTGGATTGCTGTGCCAGTTCGACGCCAGCGATCTCGTCCTGGTTGTACAGGCGCACACCGGCCAGAACGGCAACCGTAACCGAGGCTGCAACAGCCAGACGGCCAAGGTTTCGCCATGGGCTACGGGATACTTTGGCCGGAGCCGTTTCGTCTTCCAGCGCAGCAGACACTGCCGCAGCGATATCCAGACGTGGCAGCAGCAAATCCTTGTGCATGGCTGCCCGAGCGATCTGGTAACGAGCCCAGGTCTCACGGGTTTCTACGTCGTCCAGTGCATTGATCACTCGACGCAATTCCAGTTCGTCCGCTTCGTTATCCATCACTGCGGACAGCGATTCCTGCAGGGCTTCACGACTCATGGCGTTCCTCTCTTGGCTGTCGCCGCTGTCTCAGTTTTCCTGCAACAACGGTTGCAGGGCTTTATCGATGGCCTCCCGAGCGCGGAAAATCCGGGAGCGCACGGTACCCACCGGACATTGCATGACGCTCGCAATGTCCTCGTAACTCAGACCATCGAATTCACGTAAAGTTAAAGCCGTACGCAAATCCTCTGGCAGTTGCTGAATGGTTCGATGGACGGTGCCTTCGATCTCATCCCGCAGCAATGCCCGTTCTGGTGACTCGAGGTCCTTGAGGCCGTGATCGCCATCGTAGAACTCTGCATCTTCGGAACTTACATCGCTATCCGGCGGCCGACGGCCGCGTGAAACCAGATAATTCTTTGCCGTGTTAATGGCAATACGGTAAAGCCACGTATAAAACGCACTGTCACCGCGAAAATTTCCAAGTGCTCGATACGCCTTGATAAAGGCTTCCTGAGCTACGTCCTGGGCTTCATGGGTGTCGTGCACAAAACGCACGATCAACCCGAGAATTTTGTGCTGATATTTCAGCACCAGCAGATCGAAAGCTCGCTTGTCGCCACGCTGAACGCGCTCGACCAGCTGCTGATCCTCTTCCTGGGTTAGCATGAACACTCCTCGATAAGCCCGGAGGAGACTTGCACAACTAAACGACCAGACTTGCAAACATAGACTCGGGCTTTTCGCAAAAGTTCTCCCCCTCCAAGCAAGTTTCCTGCGGGCTCTGATTTGGCACGCACGAAAAACGCAGCGCGGGATAAACCGGCTGCGCGAATAATCTTGTCATCGGTTTCGCCGGCAGGAACCCAATCGCAGGTTCCGCACTGAAGCCGACACTGTCCCTTGTTTCTGGCACCGACTATTGATCTTGGGCCTCTGGCAAAAGTTCCAATTATTTATAGCCGGCCCCACCCGACATTGGGCAACACTGGGAGGAAAAAACCTGTTTCAGCGCCGATACAGTCGCCTTTTCCCAAAACCTGCGGAAAATTCTTCCGACGAAGCGCCCGGTTTCCCCATCCCGGTAGTTTCACAATGCCATATAGGCCCGGCTATTGTGCCGCCCCACCCCTCTATATACTAGTGGGCTGTGTGGCTGTCTTGACTCGCCGATCCAGCTGTCTTGCGCCAACCCCGACCCGGGTCGCTTTGAGCGGAATCCTGAAATGAGCCAACAGTTCCAACACGATGTTCTGGTCATTGGCAGCGGTGCTGCCGGTTTGAGTCTCGCGCTGACCCTGCCAGGTCACTTGCGCATTGCCGTTTTGAGTAAGGGCGATCTCGCCAATGGTTCGACGTTCTGGGCTCAGGGCGGCGTCGCTGCCGTGCTGGATGATACCGACACTGTCGAATCCCACGTCGATGACACCCTGAACGCCGGCGGCGGTCTGTGCCATGAAGATGCCGTTCGCTTCACCGTCGAGCACAGCCGTGAAGCCATCCAGTGGTTGATCGACCAAGGCGTTCCGTTCACCCGTGATGAGCAATCCGGTACTGAAGACGGCGGTTTCGAATTTCACCTGACCCGCGAAGGCGGCCACAGTCATCGCCGAATCATCCATGCCGCCGATGCTACCGGCGCCGCGATCTTCAAAACCCTGCTGGCCCAAGCGAAAGAGCGTTCAAACATCGAATTGTTGGAACAGCGAGTAGCCGTCGATCTGATTACCGAGCGACGTCTGGGCCTGGACGGCGAGCGCTGCCTCGGCGCCTACGTGCTGAACCGCGCCACCGGTGAAGTCGACACCTACGGCGCACGCTTCGTGATTCTGGCCTCGGGTGGCGCGGCCAAGGTCTACCTCTATACCAGTAACCCCGACGGCGCCTGTGGTGATGGCATCGCCATGGCCTGGCGCTCTGGCTGCCGGGTGGCGAATCTGGAGTTCAACCAGTTCCATCCCACCTGCCTCTATCACCCACAGGCCAAAAGCTTCCTCATCACCGAAGCCCTGCGTGGCGAAGGCGCGCATTTGAAGCTGCCGAATGGCGAACGCTTCATGTATCGCTTCGACAAGCGCGCCGAACTGGCACCACGCGACATCGTTGCCCGAGCCATCGACCATGAAATGAAGCGTTTGGGCGTCGATTGCGTCTATCTCGACATCAGCCACAAACCCGAAGCCTTCATTAAAAGTCACTTCCCGACTGTTTATGAGCGCTGCCTCGGCTTCGGCATCGATATCACCAAACAACCGATTCCGGTTGTACCGGCGGCGCATTACACCTGTGGTGGCGTGATGGTCGACCAAAACGGCCGCACCGATGTGCCAGGCTTGTACGCCATCGGCGAAACCAGCTTCACCGGTCTGCACGGCGCCAACCGCATGGCCAGCAACTCGTTGCTGGAATGTTTCGTCTACGCCCGCTCGGCGGCGGCGGACATTCTGGCGCAACTTGATGATGTGACAGCGCCGAACGCCCTGCCCGTCTGGGACGCCAGCCAGGTGACCGACTCCGACGAAGACGTGATCATTGCGCACAACTGGGATGAACTGCGCCGGTTCATGTGGGACTACGTCGGCATCGTGCGCACCAACAAGCGCCTGCAACGGGCCCAGCACCGCGTGCGCCTGTTGCTGGACGAGATCGACGAGTTCTACAGCAACTATAAAGTCAGTCGCGACCTGATCGAGCTGCGCAATCTCGCCCAGGTCGCCGAGCTAATGATTTGCTCAGCCATGGAGCGCAAGGAAAGTCGCGGCCTGCATTACACCCTCGACTATCCGGACCTGCTGCCCGAGGCACTCGACACTATTCTGGTGCCGCCCACCTACGCCGGCTGAACTTGAGCCGCACACGCAGGCGTCGGTGCAAATCCGCCGCCTGCGCGTCGCGTGGCACGCAGATCGATCTGACCCGCCATTCCCCGCGCAAACGAAAGCGCAGCACCACGATCAATGGCAGCGCCAGGCTGTCCGGTCGTAGTTGCACCGCCTGCCAGCCATCCGCCCGACTCCACAACTGCCAACCATCGGCATCTCGACGCAAGCCACAAAATGCTTTGGGATGACTCAATAGAATTTGCAGTGGGATCACGTAAAAACCGTGAAGCAGGCAAGCTAAAGCCGCTGCCAGACTGGCCCAGAGTGGAATTGAAAGCAGAAACAGAGAGCCCAGCGCGAACGCCTGGGCCAACAGATACGCCGCCAGCAATTGCCGTGAGGCATGCCAGCGGCATTCGAACGTATTACTTGGGCTGGACACGATCCAGGATCATGCGAACCATGCGCTGCAGCTCCGGATCTTCGGACTCGCTGCGCTCCATGAACCAGCCGAACATGTCCTGATCCTCACACGTCAGCAGGCGCACGTACAAATCGCGATCTTTGTTGTTGAGAGTTGCGTAAACGTCTCTCGAAAACGGCACCAGCAGCACGTCAAGTTCAAGCATGCCGCGACGGCTGTGCCAAAAGAGGCGATTGAGTTCAACTTGTTCGACCATGGAGCCCTCCTCAAATTTGGCGGCAAGTATACAGCCCCGAGACGGGTCGCACAGTCGGCTTTGGTCGGGCACCACCGATCCTTTATCAACTACCCATTTCAACAGCGCACCCTTATGATGTGCCCCAGTCTATTTACCCTGCGATGACCCATGGCCGATTCTGCTTTTTTCTGCACCCTGTCTCATGAAGGCGTTCTCGCGATTCGCGGCGCGGATGCCGGAAAATTCCTGCAAGGCCAGTTGACCTGCAATATCAATTACCTGAGCGACACCGCTGCCAGCCTTGGCGCGCGCTGCACGCAGAAAGGCCGGATGCAGTCGAGTTTCCGCATTCTGCTGGAAGGTGACGGTGTGCTGCTGGCGATGGCCAGCGAACTGCTCGAGCCACAACTTGCGGATCTGAAAAAGTACGCAGTGTTCTCCAAATCCAAACTCACCGACGAAAGCGCCGCCTGGGTGCGCTTTGGTCTGAGGTCGGGCGATGCAGCACTGAGCAGCCTCGGCCTGGATCTGCCGGCCGAAACCGACAGTGTTGTACGCAACGAAGGTCTGATCGCGATTCGCGTCTCGCCGGATCGCGCCGAACTCTGGGTGCCGGCCGAACAAGCCGAAACCATCAAAGCCAAGCTGTCCGCCGCCCTGCCTGAAGGTGATCTGAATCAATGGCTGCTGGGCCAGATCCGCGCCGGTATCGGCCAGGTCATGCCAAGCACCCGCGAGCTGTTCATCCCGCAGATGCTCAATCTGCAGGCCGTTGGCGGCGTGAGCTTCAAGAAAGGCTGCTACACCGGCCAGGAAATCGTCGCGCGCATGCAGTACTTGGGCAAACTCAAGCGCCGTCTGTATCGTTTGAGCCTGGATGCCACGCAATTACCAGAGCCGGGCACCCCGTTGTTCGCGCCGAGCCACAACAGTTCCATCGGCGAAGTCGTACTGGCCGCCAACGCCGGACAAAATATTGAACTGCTGGCGGTGTTGCAGGCCGAAGCTGCTGAAGCGGGCGATCTGCATCTGGGTACCCTTGAAGGGCCTGCACTGCATTTGCTCGATTTGCCCTACGAACTGGATCGCGACCGCGAAATCCAGCGCTGATCGCAGCCTTTGTTGCAACACCCTAGAGAGTCTAAATGAGCGAACTGGCGGATAAGGTCCAACAGGATTTGGTTGAGGCCATCGATAACGATGACCTGGTTCTGCCGACGTTGCCGGAAGTGGCCCTGCAAATTCGCAAGGCCGCTGAAGATCCGGAAATCAGCGTCAGCGACCTGAGCAAAGTGATCGGCCGCGACACGGCGCTTTCGGCGCGCCTTATCAAAGTGGTCAACAGCCCCCTGCTGCGTGCAGCCCAGGAAGTCACTGACCTGCACACCGCCATCACCCGCCTGGGCATCAATTACAGCAGCAATCTGGCGATCGGCCTGGTGATGGAACAGATTTTCCACGCGCGTTCCGAAGTGGTGGAACAGAAAATGCGCGAAGTCTGGCGCAAGAGCCTGGAAATCGCCGGGGTCAGTTATGCGTTGTGCCGCCGCTACACACAGCTCAAACCTGACCAGGCGGCATTGGGCGGGCTGGTGCATCAGATCGGCGTGCTGCCGATTCTGACCTACGCCGAAGACCACTACGAATTGCTGTCGGACCCGGTCAGCCTCAACCATGTGATCGACCATATTCATCCGCTGCTGGGCGACAAACTGTTGCGGGTCTGGGAGTTTCCGGAGCGGTTGGTGGAGTTGCCGGGGCGCTATCAGGACTTCAAACGCGACTCGAAAGAGATCGATTACGTCGATCTGGTGCAGGTAGCGAGTCTGTATTGCCACAAGGGCACCGATCATCCATTTGGGCGCATTGATCCGCTCAGTGTGCCCGCGTTCAGAAAGCTTGGGATCGATCCGGAAAACAAGGCGCTCTGCGAAGATCTGGAAGAATCGCGGTCGATGTTTTACTGATCCGAGACCGAGGCGCGCCCTTCGCGAGCAGGCTCGCTCCCACATTGGAATGCATTCCCCCTGTGGGAGCGAGCCTGCTCGCGAAGAGGCCGGCAAGAACACCGCAGAATCACCCGGCGATAAAACTCACACGCACCTTCAAACCCGCCTGCTCACCATCATGCAAGCTGATCTGCGCCAGATGCGCCCGGCAAATCTCGCCAACAATCGCCAAACCCAACCCCGAACCCGCCACCTGCTGATTACGCCGGTAGAACCGCTCAAACACCCGCTCACGCTCCTCCAGCGGAATCCCCGGCCCGTCGTCCTCAACTTCAAGCACCGCTGGCGCCGTCACACGCAAAATCACATTGCCGCCTGGCGGCGTATGCGCCAGCGCGTTATCCACCAGATTGCTCAGTAACTCATTGAGCAGCGTCGGCTCACCCCGCAGCCACACCGGCTCGTCCGCCTCAAGCGCCAGCGCCACGCCGCGTTTGCGCGCCAGCGGCGCCATGGCCATGCCCAGTTCCCGCGCCAATTGGCTCAGATCGAGCAGCTGTGCGCCGCCCTCCGCAATAGCCCGGGCGCCGTTTTCAACCCGCGCCAGCGACAGCAGCTGATTGGCCAAATGGGTCAGGCGATCCGTGCTTTGCGCTGACGATTCCAGGGTCGTGCGCCAGGTTTCGGGTTCATTCGAGCGCAGGCCCAATTCCAGCCGCGCCTTCAACGCTGCCAATGGCGTACGCAACTCATGCGCCGCATCGGCGATGAACTGCGCCTGTCGCTCGAACTGCCCACGCAGGCGCTCGGTGAAATGGTTAAGCCCACGCACCAGCGGCCAAAGTTCATGCTGCACTTCCACCAACGGCAAGGGCCGCAAGTCGTCGGGCTGACGTTCCTCCACCGCCGTGCGCAAACGCTCCAGCGGTCGCAACGCCGCACTGACGGCGAACCAGACCAACAGCAACGCGCCAATCGCCAGCATGCCCAAACGCAATAAGGTGTCGGCGGCCAGACTGCGGGCCATGCTGACCCGGGCTTCGTCAGTTTCGGCGACACGGATTTCCGCCATGCCGTTCATGTTCGGCTCGGTTACCGCTTTAAGCAGACTGACCACCCGAACATTCTGGCCCTTGTAGGTGGCGTTGTAGAAACGCGCCAGCGCCGGATAGTCGTCAGTTCTTGGCGTGCCTGACGGCGGACCGGGGAGGTTTTCGTAGCCGGAAATCAGCTTCTGATGGATGTCGTTGACCTGATAATAAATCCGCCCGGCACTGTCGTAGGCGAACGTATCGAGGGCCACGTAAGGCACGTCGGCACTGAGGGTGCCGTCTCGTTGCGACAGGCCGGCAGCGATGGTTCGCGCCGAGGCCAGCAACGTGCGGTCATAAGCGGTATCGGCCGCTTCGCGACCATTCCAGTAAGCACTCAAGCCACTGGCGAGCATCAGCACTACCAACAGCAGCGCAAGGTTCCACAGCAACCGCCAGCGCAGGCTGCTGGGCTTATGCATCGCGGCTTTCCAGGAGATAGCCAAGGCCACGGAAGGTCACGATCGCCACCGGGTGACCGTCGAGTTTCTTGCGCAAGCGGTGCACGTAGATTTCGATGGCATCGGGGCTGGCTTCTTCGTCGAGGCCGAACACTTGCGATGCCAATTGCTCCTTGCTCATCACCCGCCCCGGCCGGGCGATCAGCGCTTCGAGCACCGCTTGCTCACGAGAGGTCAAGGTCAGCAATTCCTCACCGAGGGTGAAGCGCCGGGTGTCGAGGTCATAGGCCAGCACGCCGCAGCGCTGTTGGCGTTCGCCGCCGAGCACACTGCGGCGCAACAGGGCTTTGACCCGCGCTTCCAGTTCAGTCAGCTCGAAAGGCTTGGCCAGATAATCGTCAGCGCCAAGATTGAGGCCGTGCACCCGATCTTTCACGTCACTGCGCGCGGTCAGCATCAGCACCGGCAAATTTTTTCCGCGCGCACGCAACCGCGCCAGCACTTCAAAACCATCCATGCGCGGCAGGCCGACATCAAGGATCGCTACCGCGTATTCCTCGCTGCCGAGCGCCAGGTCGGCGGCCACGCCATCGTGCAACACATCCACGGTCAGACCGGTGCTCTTGAGCGCCTGGGCGACACTTTCGGCCAGTTGCAGATGGTCTTCGACGAGCAGGACACGCATGGATTTTTACCTCGTTCAGGGATGGCCGACGCCACTCTTTGTCGCGGAGTTTACAGCCGCAACCGCCGCTGTGAAGCCCGAAAACCGTGAAAGCCAGTTGAAAGGTTAGCGAAAGGTTAGCTGGTTAGAGTCGAGCCACGGACAGTTCCGACTGCCGTCGCTGCTGCCACACAGCGTTACGAAAAACGCCACGAAGCGTTTTCGACCAATAAGAACAATAAACGGAGCACCCCGCGCATGCCGTCCTTGCAGACCAAGGCTCTAACGCCTCTTCGCCCCTCCCGCTTCAGCCACGCCACCTTCGCCAGTGCCGCCGCCCTCGCCGGTTTTTCGCCGCAGCGTTTTGCCAGGCAAAGCGTGGGAGCGCGACACCGAGATCAAATATGTCGTACAAAGCGGCGCGTTGAAGGATGTCGCCGTGCGCCTGCGTAATGCCACTTACCGTTCCAGCTACTCCGCTCGCGATGCAGACGAAGTGCGTTTGCTGATGAGCTATAGCGTTGTCCTTTGGTAAATGTCCGTTGCTGAAAAACACGTCGAATAACAACAATGCCCGTGGAGACTTGAATGAACCTATCACTGCGTAAAGTGGCACTCGCCGCCAGTTGTGTCCTGTTCGCCGGCCAACTCATGGCCGAACCGAAACGTCCCGAATGCATCGCCCCGGCCTCGCCGGGCGGCGGTTTCGACCTGACCTGCAAACTGGCGCAGAGCGCGCTGGTCAACGAAAAACTGCTGAGCAAACCGATGCGCGTCACCTACATGCCCGGCGGCGTGGGCGCGGTGGCGTACAACGCAGTGGTCGCACAACGCCCGGCGGATGCCGGCACGTTGGTGGCATGGTCCAGCGGTTCGTTACTGAACCTGGCCCAGGGCAAGTTCGGGCGTTTCGATGAAACCAATGTGCGCTGGCTCGCAGCGGTCGGCACCAGCTACGGCGCCATCGCGGTGAAAAGCGATTCGCCCTACAAGACCCTCGACGATCTCGTTCAGGCACTGAAGAAAGATCCAGGCTCCGTGGTGATCGGTTCCGGCGGCACCGTCGGCAGCCAGGACTGGATGCAAACCGCGCTGATCGCCAAGGCTGCCGGGATCAACCCGCGTGACCTGCGTTACGTCGCCCTCGAAGGTGGCGGCGAGATCGCCACCGCCCTGCTCGGCGGTCACATCCAGGTCGGCAGCACCGACATCTCCGACTCCATGCCGCACATTCAGAGCGGTGATATGCGCTTGTTGGCGGTGTTCTCCGAGAAGCGTCTCGACGAGCCGGAAATGAAAGGCATTCCGACCGCCAAGGAGCAAGGCTACGACATCGTCTGGCCGGTGGTGCGCGGCTTCTACCTCGGGCCAAAAGTCAGCGATGAAGACTACGCCTGGTGGAAAGACGCGTTCGACAAACTGTTGGCCTCCGAGGAGTTCGCCAAGCTGCGCGATCAGCGTGAACTCTTCCCGTTCGCCATGACCGGGCCGGAATTGGACACCTACGTGAAGAAGCAGGTCGCGGACTACAAAGTGCTGGCCAAAGAGTTCGGCCTGATCCAGTGATCGTCTCTGTCTAGCGGCTGCGCTCCCGATGACGGGGACGCAGCACAGGAGCTCCCATGCTTATTCAACGCATTTTCGCCTCGGTGCTGTTGCTGGCCTGTGCCGGCCTGGCCCTGATGGCGTGGCCGTATCAAGCGGCTTTTTCCTACGAACCCGTCGGCCCGCGCGCCTTTCCCCTGCTGATGCTCGGCCTTATGGGCGCGGCGCTGCTGTACATGGTGTTCCGCCCGGCCCCTATCAAACACAGTGAAGACGAGCCGCCACTGGATCGCGAAACCCTGACCAAGATCGCTATTTGCGTCGTCCTGCTGCTGGTGTTCGCTGGCACGTTCGAACCGCTGGGCTTCATCCTCAGCAGCATCCTGATCGGCATTCCGATGGCGCGACTGTATGGCGGTCGCTGGGTGCCAAGCATCGTGGTCACCACGCTGATGGCGATCGGTCTGTACCTGCTGTTCGACCGTCTGATGGACGTTCCGCTGCCCCTCGGCCTGCTCGACGTTCTGGAGAACTGATATGGATACTCTTGGCTATTTGGGTCAGGGTTTCGGCGTCGCGCTGAGTCCCTACAACCTCGTGACCGCGCTGTGCGGCACCCTGATCGGCACCGTCGTCGGCCTGTTGCCGGGCCTCGGCCCGATCAACGGCGTGGCGTTGCTGATTCCGATCGCATTCGCCCTCGGCCTGCCGCCGGAGTCGGCGTTGATCCTGTTGGCAGCGGTGTATCTGGGCTGCGAATACGGCGGTCGGATCAGTTCGATCCTGCTGAACATTCCGGGCGAAGCGTCCACCGTGATGACCACCCTCGACGGCTACCCGATGGCCCGCAAAGGCCTGGCCGGCGTAGCGTTGTCGCTGTCGGCGTGGAGTTCGTTCATTGGTGCGTTTATCGCCACTTGCGGCATGGTGCTGTTCGCCCCGCTACTGGCGAAATGGGCGATTGCCTTTGGTCCGGCGGAATACTTCGTGTTGATGGTGTTCGCGATTGTCTGTCTCGGCGGCATGGCCGGTGATCGCCCGCTGAAAACCTTTATCGCCGCGCTGATCGGTCTGTTCCTGTCGACCGTCGGCATTGACGCCAACAGTGGCGTGTACCGCTTCACCGGCGACAACATCCATCTGACCGACGGCATCCAATTCGTCGTGCTGGTACTCGGCCTGTTTTCCATCAGCGAGATCCTTCTGCTGCTGGAGAAAACCCACCACGGCCAGGAAGCCGTGAAGGCCACCGGCCGCATGATGTTCAACTTCAAGGAAGCGGCCTCGGTATTCACGGTGAACCTGCGGTGCGGTGTGCTGGGCTTCATCATGGGCGTGCTACCGGGTGCTGGCGCAACTCTCGCCAGCGCCGTGGCGTACATGACCGAGAAGCGCATTGCCGGTAACAGCGGCACATTCGGTCAGGGCGACAAGCGTGGTCTTGCGGCTCCAGAAACCGCCATTGGCGGTGCGGCGTGCGGTGCTCTGGTACCGATGCTGACGCTCGGTGTTCCAGGTTCAGGCACCACCGCAGTGATGATCGGCGCACTGTCGCTGTACAACATCACCCCGGGCCCGCTGCTGTTCCAGCAACAACCGGACATCGTCTGGGGCCTGATCGCGTCGCTGTTTATCGCCAACGTGATGCTGGTGATCCTCAACATCCCGATGATCCGCATCTTCACCCGCATCCTCGCCGTGCCGAACTGGGCACTGGTGCCGGTGATTGCGATCATTACAGGGATCGGCGTCTACGCGGTGCACGCAACCACGTTTGACCTGTTCCTGATGATCGGTATCGGTATCTTCGGCTACATCCTGCGCAAGCTGGACTTCCCGTTGTCGCCGCTGCTGCTGGGCTTCATCCTCGGTGGTCTGATGGAGCAAAACTTGCGTCGTGCGCTGTCGATCTCTAACGGCGCGCTGGAAATTCTCTGGTCAAGTCCGATCACAGTCGGTTGCTGGGTATTGACGGTGATCATGCTGATGATGCCGATCATCCGTATCTGGCGTAAACGCTCCGCTGCCCGGCACGCCATTGCCGATGTCTGATTGGTCATCCGTCAAAACCTGGTGGGGAACCCCGCTGGTCGGTCTGCTTGGCGGCTTTGTCGCTAGCCAGATCGGCTGGCCGTTGCCGTGGATGGTCGGCTCGTTGCTGGCGATCATCCTCGTGCGCTGCCTGACCCCGTGGCAACTCACGGAAATCCCTGGCGGGCGCAAGTGCGGCCAGTGGATTGTCGGGATCGGCATCGGCCTGCACTTCACCCCGGTGGTGATGGAGCAGGTGCTGAGTCACTTCGGTCTGATCTTCTTCGGCGCGCTGGTCACCAGCCTGTCGGCGGTGGTCGGCGTGTGGTTGATGCGCCGCACCGGTGAAGATCGCGCCACGGCGTTTTTCTCCAGCATGCCCGGTGGCTCCGGGGAGATGGTCAACCTCGGCGCGCGCAATGGCGCGCTGCTCAGCCATGTAGCGGCTGGGCAAAGTTTGCGGGTGTTGGTGGTGGTGCTATGTGTGCCGGCGGCGTTCAAGTATCTGCTCGGCGACGGCACACCAATTTCTCATGCCGGTAGCGTCGATTGGCGTTGGCTGGCGATTTTGTTTCCGGCGGGCGCCCTGGCCGCCTGGACCTGGGAGCGACTGCGCCAGCCCAATCCGTGGCTGTTCGGGCCGTTGCTGGTGAGTGCGGCGGTGAGCATCGGCTGGGATCTGCACATCGGTTTGCCCAATGGCGGCAGTCAGATTGGCCAGTGGCTGATCGGCAGCGGTCTGGGCTGTCACTTCAATCGACAGTTTTTCCGGCGTGCGCCGTCGTTCATGGGCCGCACACTGATCGGCACGGCATTGACCATGTTGATCGCGACACTGGCGGCATTGGGGTTGAGTACGTTGACCCATCTGGATCTGCGTTCACTGACGTTAGGCATGATGCCCGGCGGGATTGCCGAGATGAGCCTGACGGCGGAAACCCTGCAACTGTCGGTGCCGCTGGTGACGGCGATGCAGGTGATGCGGCTGCTGTTTGTGCTGTTTCTGGCGGAGCCTTTGTTCAAGTATTGGAATCGCAATCCCGAGTAACACTGACAGACCGAGTTGCCTTCTTCGCGAGCAGGCTCGCTCCCACATCGGCTCTGTGGTTGCCACACATTATGTGAACACCACAAATCCTCTGTGGGAGCGAGCTTGCTCGCGAAAGGGCCAACCCGGTCAACCCATCAAACCGGCGGTAGACGCCACTCGATCGGCGACTCGCCATTCTGCTCAAGAAACTTGTTGGTCCGGCTGAAATGCCCGCATCCCAAGAACCCGCGATAAGCCGACAACGGCGACGGATGCACCGAGGTCAGCACCAGGTGTTTGGTCGCATCGATCAGCTTCTGTTTACTCTGCGCATGAGCGCCCCACAGCATGAACACCAGATGCGGCTGCTGTTCGCTGACCAGTTCAATGATCCGGTCAGTGAAGAACTGCCAGCCCTTGTCCTTGTGCGCATTAGCGTTGGCGCGCTCGACGGTCATGGTGGTGTTGAGCATCAACACGCCCTGATCGGCCCAGCTCTGCAAATAACCGTGGCTGGGAATATCGATGTTCAGGTCGCGTTTCAACTCTTTATAGATGTTGACCAGCGACGGCGGCGCCGGCACGCCCGGTTGCACCGAGAAGCACAAGCCATGGGCCTGGCCCGGGCCGTGATACGGGTCCTGGCCGAGGATCACCACTTTGACTTTATCCAGCGGCGTCGAATTCAGCGCATTGAAAATCAGCGGCCCCGGCGGATAGATCTCCTTGCCGGCCGCCCGCTCCTGCTGCAGAAAATTGCGCAACTCTGCCATGTAAGGCTGGTCGAATTCAGCACGCAGTGCCTCCTTCCAGCTCGGTTCGAGTTTGATACGGTCGTCAGCAGTCATGGTCATACCCGGCAAAAACAATGGGGCGAACCCTAGGAAAGCCGAACACGCTTGTCAATTGATCTGACGCAGATCCGGCACTTTCCCACACAACGATCATACTGATCGTTCAAATTCCCGATCGAGGTCACGATGAATCTGCACTTCGAAGAACTCACCGGCACCGACGGCGCCCGCCTCGGTATCGCCAGCCTGGACGCTGAAAAATCGCTCAACGCGTTGTCCTTGCCGATGATCAATGCGCTGAGCGACAAACTGAATGCCTGGGCAAAAGACCCACAAATCGTCTGCGTCTTACTGCGCGGCAACGGCGCCAAGGCATTTTGCGCTGGCGGCGAAGTGCGCAGCCTGGTGGAAGCCTGTCGCGCCCACCCCGGCGAAGTACCGCCACTGGCCGCGCAGTTTTTCGCCGCGGAATATCGCCTGGACTACAGCCTGCACACCTACCCGAAACCGTTGATCTGCTGGGGCCACGGTTATGTGCTGGGCGGCGGCATGGGTCTGTTGCAAGGCGCGAGCACACGCATCGTTACGCCGAGCAGCCGTTTGGCCATGCCGGAAATCACCATTGGCCTGTATCCGGATGTGGGCGCCAGTTGGTTCCTGTCACGACTGCCCGGCAAGCTCGGTTTGTTTCTGGGCCTGACCGGCGCGCACATGAACGGGCGTGATGCGATCGATCTGGGACTGGCCGACCGCTTCCTGCTCGACGAACAACAACCGGATCTGATCGAAGGCCTGCTGCAACTGAACTGGCAGGAACAGACCGCGATGCAACTCAACAGCCTGCTCAAGGCCTTGCAGCAGGAAGCCGTGGCGCAGTTGCCCGAGGCGCAGTGGTTGCCGCGTCGTCAGCAAATCGACGAACTGCTCGACGTCAGCGATGTAGCGTGCGCCTGGAAAGCCATCAGTCTGCAACGCGACAGCAGCGACCCGTTGCTCGCCCGCGCCGCCAAGACCCTGAGCGAAGGCTCACCGGTGACCGCTCATCTGGTCTGGGAACAGATCATCCGCGCGCGCTATATGTCACTGGCTGAAGTCTTTCAGATGGAATACACCCTGAGCCTCAATTGCTGCCGGCATCCGGAGTTCAGCGAAGGGGTGCGCGCGCGATTGATCGACAAGGACCAGAAGCCGCACTGGCACTGGCCGGACGTCAGCAGTGTGCCGGATGCGGTGGTCGAGGCGCATTTTCATAAGGTTTGGGAGGGGCGGCATCCTTTGGCGGATCTGACGCAGTACTAGCCTTCTTGTGCAGAAATCGCGGGCACAAAAAAAGCGGCGCTTCATGCGCCGCTTTTTTGTGGGTGGTTACCAGCGGTTGCCACGTCCATTGTGGTCGCCGCGTCCGCTGTGGCGGTCGTAGTTGCCGCGACCGCGGTGATCGTTGTCCCAACCGCCGCGACGGTGGCCATCCCAGCGTCCGCGGTCATTGCCGTGCCAGCGACGGCTCTCGTAATAACGCGGGGCCGGCTGATAGTAGCGTGGCGCTGCCTGGTAATAGCGCGGCTGCTGATAGTAACGCGGTGCGGGTTGGTAGTAGCGCGGCTGCGTGTAGTACGTGCCGCCGCTGTAGTACGCCGGCGCGGGTGATGAGTAGACCTCTGACCTGTAATAGCTGTCTCCGTATGAATAAGGGACACATCCGCCAATGGAAAAAAACATCACGGCAAGCAGTAGGATTCGGCGATACATGGCGGCCTCCTGGACCGCGGGTAGCCACACCAGCGACGCTGGCAGGCGTCAGTCGTTTATTCGGTGACTGACGAATTATCTGACAGCGTTTTCGGAATCTGGTGCGTTCCTGCAACAAGTTGAAACAAGTGATTTATGAAACCTTGTTCATCCGCCAACGCGGTCATTCAGCGGCTGATTAATGGGGCCCGCCGGGATATACGCGGCCGTGATCACCCTACTCACCGGGCCAACAATGCTCCCGTGGCCCGTACGCTGCATCACGGTGCAGCCGCGCACCAACACAAAGCGCCGCCTCGCTCGCAAACACAACCGGATTGAACCGGCAGGCCCGTGCCAGAGGGCTCGACGCGACTTGGCACGCCTCTCGCTTTAGCAAACCCGTGCAGGAGTCATCACAGGTTCGCGGCACCACAATTTGCAATGGCTGACTAGGGTTCCGGCTCGCAATCGCGAGTGGCTGGTCCGAGAGTTGGCGACCTCCTGTTGAGGTTACACGGCGGGACAAAAGCCCGGGAGACAAGCCACCGTTCGCGGTGCCGCGTTGCCTTCCTGTCCGCCCTTGATCAACTGGAGAACCCACCATGTCCCGACTACGTTTGCCCGCCCTGCTCGCCGCCGCCTTCGCCGCACTGGTCAGCACCCAATCCCCCGCCGCGCAGAAAGACCACTTCAGTGTCTGCTGGACGATTTACGCCGGCTGGATGCCATGGGAATACGCCGGCAGCCAAGGCATCGTCGACAAATGGGCGAAGAAGTACGGCATCAAGATCGACGTCGTACAGCTCAATGACTACGTCGAATCGATCAACCAGTACACCGCCGGCCAGTTCGACGGCTGCACCATGACCAACATGGATGCGCTGACCATCCCTGCCGCCGGCGGCGTCGACAGCACCGCGCTGATCGTCAGCGACTTCTCCAATGGCAACGACGGCGTCGTCCTCAAGGGTGAAGGCAAGAAAGTCGCCGATCTCAAGGGCATGGACGTCAATCTGGTCGAACTGTCGGTGTCCCACTACCTGCTGGCCCGCGCGCTGGATTCGGTCGACCTGACCGAGAAAGACCTCAAAGTGGTCAACACCTCCGACGCCGATATCTCCGCCGCCTTCAACACCGACCAGGTCAACGCCGTGACCACCTGGAACCCGATGCTTTCGGACATCAAGGCCAAGCCCGGCGTGACTGAGGTGTTCAACTCCAGCCAGATCCCCGGCGAGATCATGGACATGATGGTGGTCAACAGCGCCACCCTCAAAGACAACCCGGCGCTGGGCAAAGCGCTGACCGGCGCCTGGTTCGAAGTGGTCGAACTGATGAATGCAAAAAACGCCGCGAGCAAAGCCGCGCTGGAACACATGGCCAAAGCCTCGGGCACTGATCTGGCCGGATTCCAGGCGCAACTGGACACCACCAAACTGTTCGCCACGCCGAAGGAAGCCCTGACCTTTGCCACCAGCAAACAACTGCCGGAAACCATGCGCAAAGTCGCCGAGTTCTCGTTCCAGCACGGCTTGCTCGGTGAAGGCGCCAAAGACACCAGTGCGGTCGGCATGGCTTTCGCCAACGGCGTGACCAGCGGCGACTCCAGCAACCTCAAGCTGCGTTTCGATCCGACCTACGTGCAGATGGCCGCCGACGCCAAGCTGTAAGCCACGGAGGATTTGGCCATGCGCCTGATCAATCGCCACCCGGATCGCCCGAGTCGCCTGCTGTTGGTGATCCTGCCGTTCGCTCTGCTGCTGTTCGCCTATTTCATGGGCTCGGCCGAACGCCTGGCGGACAACCCCAACGACAAACTGCTGCCCAGCGCCGTGCAGATGACCGACGCGGTAAAACGCCTGGCCTTCCATGCCGACAGTCGCACCGGCGAATACCTGCTGTGGCAAGACACCGCGGCGAGTCTGGGGCGTCTGGCCATCGGCCTTGGCATCGCCGCGCTGGCCGGGCTGTGTCTGGGCATCGCCGCCGGCACCCTGCCGTTGTTCGGCGCACCGTTGTCGCCGCTGCTGACGGTGCTGTCGATGGTGCCGCCGCTGGCGATTCTGCCGATTCTGTTCATCGTCTTCGGCCTCGGTGAATTGTCGAAAGTGATGCTGATCGTGATCGGCATCACCCCGGCACTGGCCCGGGATCTGGAACAGCGTGCGCGGGACATTCCCGTCGAACTGCTGATCAAGGCGCAGACCCTCGGTGCCTCGACCTGGACCCTGATGTTGCGCGTGGTGTTGCCACAACTGTTGCCGCGCCTGCTGATTTCGCTGCGCCTGATGCTCGGCTCGGCGTGGTTGTTCCTGATTGCCGCCGAAGCCATCGCCGCCACCGACGGCCTCGGCTACCGGATTTTTCTGGTACGTCGCTATCTGGCGATGGACGTGATCCTGCCCTACGTGGCGTGGATCACCCTCCTCGCCTGGCTGATGGATTGGGGGTTGAAATCCCTCACCCGCCGGGCATTCCCCTGGTATGAGGGGGCCGCCAAATGAGCTTCATCACAGTAAAAAACGTCTGGCAGCAATACGCCGATCAAGTGGTGCTCGAAGGCTTGAATCTGCAGGTCAACGAGGGCGAGTTCTGCACGCTGGTCGGCGCGTCCGGTTGCGGCAAATCGACCTTTCTGCGCCTGTTGCTCGGCCAGGAAACCGCCAGCCGTGGCGAGATCCTGCTCGATGGTCAGCCACTGGCCTGCGAGCCGGACGCCAGCCGTGGCGTGGTGTTCCAGCGCTACTCGGTGTTCCCGCACTTGAGCGTTCTGGACAACGTCGCGATCGGGCTCGAATTGCCACGCGCACCGTTGCTCGGGCGGTTGTTCGGCACGGCCAAAAAAGACGCCCGTGAGCAGGCTTCGGCGCTGCTGCACAAAGTCGGCCTCGGCCATGCACTGGACAAGTACCCGGCGCAGCTCTCCGGTGGCATGCAACAGCGACTGGCGATTGCCCAGGCGCTGATCATGAAACCGCGCGTGTTGCTGCTCGACGAGCCGTTCGGCGCACTTGATCCCGGCATCCGCAAAGACATGCATGCCCTGCTGCTGGAGCTGTGGCGCGAGACGCAACTGACGGTGTTCATGGTCACTCATGACCTGTCCGAAGGCTTCAGCCTCGGCACGCGATTGCTGGTGTTCGACAAGGTTCGTCTCGACCCTCACGCCCCCGGCGCCTATGGCGCGCGCATCACCTACGACATCCCTTTGAACACCGACCGCCGCGCCCAGCGCGCCGCCGTCGAAGCCTTGCCGGTGAACCTGGCGGGCTCACTTCGAACCGCTTGAGAGGATTGCTGCAATGACTGATTCAACCCAATTGTTTCCGCCCTTCGCCGAAGAAATGCTGCCCGGCGGCGGCCACCGTTCCTTCGTTCTCAAGCGCGGCCAATTGCTGCGCCTGACCGATCTGCGCGGCGGTGCCAACGTCAGCCTGACCCTGCTCAACGCCAATGAAAAAACCGAACGGCTGAACCTGCCTGACAGCCTCAAATGCCAACACACCGCCAAGCTCACCACCGGCCATTGCCTGTACTCGGACATGGGCCGCGTGCTGGCCGCCATCACTGCCGACACCTGCGGCTGGAGCGACAGCCTCGGCGGCGTGCTCTGCGCCGAGGAAGTCGCGCAGAAGTACGGCCAGGGCCGCTATCAGGAACTGCGCAACGGTTTTTTCCGCAACGGCACCGACAACCTGCTGGTGGAACTGGGCAAGTGGGGCCTGGGCCTGTCCGACCTGTTGATGACCCTCAATCTGTTCAGCCGGGTCAACGTCGATGAAGCCGGACATTTTCATTTCGTCGAAGGTAATTCCAAGGCTGGCGACTACATCGAGTTGTACGCGCCGATGGACACCCTCGTCGTCCTCACCGCCCTGCAACACCCGATGGACCCGTCCACCGAATACGCCCCCAAACCCCTGAAGCTGAGCTGGATGAACGCCGACCCAAGTGTCGCCGAACACTGCCGCACCTCGCGCCCGGAAAACGAGCGCGGCTTCATCAACACCGACCGTCTGTTCGCCTGAGGATCGCTGCCATGTCACTCGCCATCGCTACCGCTGCTAACCCCGACAGACTGCCCGAGCATGCGGTCTACCGCGCGACCATCCCCGCCGGCGAACCCTGGCTGATGGAGGTCAAGGCCGGCCAGACCCTGCGCATTCTCGATCTGGAAGGCAATCAAGCCGTCGATACCCTGTTCTACAGCGTTGCCAACCCCAAGGAACGCTACGACGTGCAGCGCACGTTGCGCCGACAGAACAGCGTCTACCTGAGCACCGGCAGCGTGCTCTATTCCAACCTCGGCAAACCGATGCTGACCATCGTTGCCGACACCTGCGGCCGCCACGACACCCTCGGCGGCGCGTGTGCGCAAGAGAGCAACACCGTGCGTTATGCCCTGGAAAAACGCTACATGCACAGCTGCCGCGACAACTACCTGCGCGCCTGCGTCCACGACGGACGACTGGGCAAAAGCGACATCGGCCCGAACATCAATTTCTTCATGAACGTGCCAGTCACCGCTGACGGTGGGTTGACGTTCGAAGACGGAATTTCCGCACCGGGCAAGTACGTCGACCTGCGTGCCGAGATGGACGTGATCGTGTTGATCTCCAACTGCCCGCAACTGAACAACCCGTGCAACGCCTACAACCCGACCCCTGCGGAGCTGCTGGTATGGAACTGAAATTCAGCCGTTTGCGCCGCTGGTTGTTTGCCTTGTGCCAGGCCCGGTCCGGGCAGTGCCTGAAATCACGGGAACACCACTAATCCAACTGTGGTGTTCTGAACTGTGTTTTTTTCATCCGGGACGGCCCGGATGCCTTTCGAAAAACTGCGGGACGGCCCGCATCCCCTTCAGGGGTTATGCCATGTTCGAAAAAATCCTCATCGCCAACCGTGGCGCCATTGCCTGTCGGATTCTGCGCACGCTGCGCGAGTTGCAGGTCAAAGGCGTGGCCGTGTACTCCGAAGCCGACGTCGCCAGCCTGCACTTGATGCAGGCCGATGAAGCCCACAGCCTCGGCGAGGGTGCCGCCGCCGGCACTTATCTGGCGGTGGAAAAAATCCTCTCGATTGCCAAAGCCAGTGGCGCTACGGCGATTCATCCCGGCTACGGCTTCCTCTCGGAAAACGCCGCGTTCGCCGAAGCCTGCGAAGCTCAGGGCATCGCCTTCATCGGCCCGACACCCGAGCAACTGCGGGTATTCGGTCTCAAACACACCGCCCGCGCGCTGGCCAAACAACACGGCGTGTCGATGCTTGAAGGCACCGAACTGCTCGACAGCCTCGACGCCGCACTGATCGCCGGCGAACAGGTCGGGTACCCGGTGATGCTCAAGAGCACCGCCGGCGGGGGCGGCATCGGCATGCGCGTGTGCCGCAGCGCCAGCGAACTGAGCGAATCGTTCGAAGCGGTGAAACGCCTCGGCCAGAACAACTTCAGTGACGCCGGAGTGTTCATCGAGAAGTACATTCAGCGCGCCCGGCATCTGGAAGTGCAGGTGTTCGGCGACGGCCAGGGTGAAGTCATCGCCCTCGGCGTGCGCGACTGCTCGGTGCAGCGGCGCAACCAGAAAGTCCTCGAAGAAACCCCGGCGCCGAACCTGCCGGACGGCATGGCCGACGCGTTGTGCGCGGCGGCGATCAAACTGGCCAAAGCGGTGAATTACCGCAGCGCCGGCACCGTTGAGTTCGTATTCGACAGCGATGCGCAGCGCTTCTACTTTCTCGAAGTGAATACCCGTTTGCAGGTCGAACACGGCGTCACCGAACAGGTGTGGGGCGTGGATCTGGTGCGCTGGATGGTTGAACTGGCGGCGGGTGATTTGCCTGCGCTGAGCGTGTTGTATCAGGAGCTGAAACCAGAAGGCCATGCGATCCAGGCGCGCCTGTATGCGGAAGATCCGGGGCGTGATTTTCAGCCGAGCCCGGGCCTGCTGACCGCCGTGGAATTTCCACCGGCCAACAGCATTCAGTTGCGCATCGACACCTGGGTCGAGGCGGGCTGCGAGATCCCGCCGTACTTCGATCCGATGATCGCCAAAGTCATCACATGGGCCCCCAACCGTGAGCAGGCCCGTGCCGAATTGCATCAGGCACTCGGTGACAGCGTGTTGTACGGCGTCGAAACCAACCGCGATTATCTGCGCCAGATTCTGCTCGACGCACCGTTCGCCAGCGGTCAGCCGTGGACCCGTTGCCTGGAAGCGCTGGTGTACCGCGCCAACACGTTCGAAGTGCTCAGCGCCGGCACGCAAACCAGCGTGCAGGACTATCCCGGCCGACTCGGTTACTGGGCCGTCGGCGTGCCACCCTCGGGGCCGATGGACAGCCGCGCGCTGCGTCTGGGCAATCGCTTGCTCGGCAATGCCGACGGTGCAGCGGCACTGGAGATCACCATGAGTGGCCCGCTGCTGCGTTTCAATTGCGCGGCGGTAGTGGCGGTGACGGGCGCGCCAATTGCCCTGACCCTCGACGGTGAAGCCGTTTCGATGAACACCGCGCTGCTGATCCCGGCCGGTGCGACGCTAAACCTTGGCAGCATCAGCAGCGCCGGAGCGCGCAGTTATCTGTGTCTGCGCGGCGGCTTGCAGGTGCCAGATTATCTGGGCAGCAAAAGCACCTTCACCCTCGGCCAGTTTGGCGGGCATGGCGGTCGCGCGTTGCGCGCTGGTGACGTGTTGCATGTGCCTGCGTTGATCGATCACAGCGCCGGGCAACAATTGGCCGAACAACATGTCACTGCGTTGCCAGCATTGCGGCAGATTCGTGTGATCTACGGCCCGCACGGGGCGCCTGAATACTTCACCGAAAACTACATCGGCACCTTCTTCGCCACTCAGTGGGAGGTGCATTTCAACTCCAGCCGAACCGGCGTGCGCCTGATCGGGCCCAAACCCGAGTGGGTTCGTGCCGACGGCGGCGAGGCCGGCCTGCACCCTTCGAATATCCACGACAATCCCTACGCCATCGGCGCGGTGGATTTCACCGGCGACATGCCCGTGATCCTCGGCCCGGATGGCCCCAGCCTGGGTGGTTTCGTCTGCCCGGTCACAGTGATCGAAGCGGATCTGTGGCAGCTCGGCCAGCTCAAGGCCGGGGACAAGATCCAGTTCATCCCGGTCGACCTCACAACCGCCCGCGATCTCGCCAGCTATTGGGATCAATGTAGGAGTGAGCCTGCTCGCGATGAGGCCAGATCAGACACCGCATCAACTTCATCGCGAGCAGGCTCACTCCTACAGGGGCTTTTGTCGCCTGTGGTTCTGGAGTTGGGTCAGGGTGATATGCGCCTCGTTGGGCGCGTATCCGGCGATACCCATCTGCTGCTGGAAATCGGCGCCCCCGAGCTCGATCTGGTTCTGCGCTTCCGCGCCCACGCCCTTATGCAGGCTCTGGAAAGCAAAGCCCTGCACGGCGTGATCGACCTCACCCCGGGCATCCGCTCGCTGCAAGTGCACTACCAGCCCGAACAACTGCCGCTGGCGGATCTGCTCGGCATTGTCGCCGGAGAATGGGATGCGGTGTGCGCCGCCAAAGACTTGCAGGTGCCGTCACGGATCGTCCATTTGCCGCTGTCCTGGGATGATCCGGCCTGCCAGTTGGCCATCGAAAAATACATGACCACCGTGCGCAAGGACGCGCCTTGGTGCCCGAGCAATCTGGAGTTCATCCGCCGTATCAACGACCTGCCCAACCTCGACGAAGTCCAGCGCACGGTGTTCGACGCCAGCTATCTGGTGATGGGCCTTGGCGACGTTTATCTCGGCGCGCCAGTGGCCACGCCGCTTGATCCGCGGCACCGATTGGTCACCACCAAATACAACCCGGCGCGCACCTGGACCGCCGAGAACTCCGTGGGCATCGGCGGCGCTTATATGTGCGTGTACGGCATGGAAGGCCCCGGCGGCTACCAGTTCGTCGGGCGCACGTTGCAGATGTGGAATCGCTACCGCGACGTCGCGGCATTCGACGGCAAACCATGGCTGCTGCGCTTTTTCGATCAGATCCGTTTTTACCCGGTCAGCGCCGAAGAACTGCTGCGCATCCGCCGGGATTTCCCCCTCGGCCGATTCGATCTGAACATCGAACACAGCCAGCTCAACCTCGCCGATTACCAGGCCTTTCTCAATCGTGAAGCCGAAGGCATCAGCGCGTTTCGTAGCCAACAACAGAGCGCATTCAGCGCCGAGCGCGAACGCTGGATCGCCAGCGGCCAGGCACATTTCGACAGTGAAGAAGCCGTGCCCGAATCAACCGAAGACGCACCTTTGGCCGACGGTCAGCAGAGCGTCGACAGCCACATCGCCGGCAACCTCTGGCAGGTGCAGGTCGAGGCCGGCAGCCGTGTCGCGGCCGGCGATGTGCTGGTGATTCTGGAGTCGATGAAGATGGAAATTCCGCTGCTCGCACCGATGGCCGGCGTGGTGCGCGAGATTCGCGTGCAGCCGGGTTCGGCGGTACGCGCCGGACAACGGGTCGTGGTGCTGGGACTCGACTGAACCCATTTGGAAAAGGATCAACTGATGAATCTGCAACTCGATACGCTGCGCCAGGCCTACCGCAACGGCGACACCACACCGCGACAACTGCTGGCGATGCTGCGCGACAAAGCCGCCGCGCTGAACCCTGACTATCACCTGTTCATCCACCTGCTCAGCGTAGAAGAACTGGAACCCTACCTCGCCGCCCTCGACGGTCGCGAACCGGACAGCCTGCCGCTGTACGGCGTGCCGTTTGCGATCAAGGACAACATCGATCTGGCCGGCATTAACACCACCGCCGCATGCCCGGCGTTCGCCTATGTAGCGGAGCGCTCGGCGACCATCGTCGAGCAGTTGTTGGCGCTGGGGGCGATTCCGCTGGGCAAGACCAACCTCGACCAGTTCGCCACCGGCCTCAACGGCAGTCGCTCGCCGTATGGCGCTTGCCCCAACAGCGTGTTGCCGGAGTATCCGTCCGGCGGCTCCAGCGCCGGTTCATCACTGGCAGTGGCGTTGGGCGTCGCGAGTTTCGCCTTGGGCACCGACACCGCCGGTTCCGGCCGGGTGCCGGCGGCGCTGAATAATCTGGTCGGATTGAAGGCCAGCAAAGGCCTGATTTCCAAGGCGGGTGTGCTGCCGGCGTGCCGCACGCTGGATTGCGTCACTACGTTTACCGCGACTGCGCGCGAGGCCAGTCAGTTGCTGGCGTTGACGGCGACACTCGATCCGCGCGACGAATACAGCCGCCGCAATCCGGCATGGAACGACGGCTCGGCGTTCGGCGCGCCAAGGCCTTTTCGCTTTGGCGTACCGCGCGCGCAGGACATTGAATTTTTCGGCTGCGTCGAAGGCCCGCTGCTGTTCGGCGATGCCATCGAACGGCTGAAAGCGTTGGGGGGTGAAGCGGTCGAACTGGACTTGTCACCGTTCCTTGAAGCCGCGCGTTTGCTGTATGACGGGCCGTGGGTCGCCGAGCGTTACAGCGTGGCAGGGGAACTAATGGAGGAAAATCCCGAAGCGGTGTTGCCGGTGATCCGTGCGGTACTGGCCAAGGCCCCGGCGGTGAGCGGCGTGCAGACATTCCGTGCGCAGTATCGACTGCAAGCCCTCAAAGCCCAGTGCGATGAGGCACTCGAAGGCCTCGATTGCGTGCTGACCCCAACCATCGGCCGCCCCGTGACACGGGCCGAACTGGACGCCGAACCGGTGCTGCGCAATTCCGAACTGGGTTACTACACCAACTTCATGAACCTGCTCGATTACGCCGCCGTCGCCGTGCCGAGCGCGTTCATGGCCAACGGCTTGCCGTGGGGCGTGACGTTGTTTGGCCGAGCCTTCACCGATCAGTATCTGTTGAGCGTCGCGGACGCATTGCAGCGCCAGCAAGACGCCAGCCTGCCGACGCCTGCAACCGTGGCGCGCCACGACCGGGCACGACTGGTGGTGTGCGGCGCGCATCTGCAAGGGCTGGCGTTGAACTGGCAACTGACGCAGCGCGGCGGACAGCTGATCGAAGCAACCCACAGCTCACCGGATTACCAGTTGCATGCCCTGGCGGGCGGTCCGCCGTTGCGTCCGGGCATGGTTCGCGTCAAGGACGGCGGCGTGGCGATTGCCGTGGAGGTCTGGGAGTTGCCGAGCAGCGAGTTGGGATCGTTCCTCACCGGTATTCCGGCCCCGCTCGGGCTGGGCAAGGTGCAACTGGCGGATGGCCGTTGGGAGAGCGGGTTTATCTGCGAGCCCTATGGTTTGGAAGGCGCCGTGGATATCAGTCATCTGGGCGGGTGGCGGGCGTATCTGAAAACCCTGAACTGATCCTGTAGGAGTGAGCCTGCAAGGATGCCATTTAGCCGGTGATCCGGCGATGACACCTTGCACAGCCTGCTGTCGCGGGCCGATCATGCAATGTACCGGGCCAAACAAACCGGCCGTAACCGCACCTGCGTGGAAATGCCTCACTCGACTTATGCCTGAATCCGACGTTAAACCCGACCTCTGCCCGGCCTGCGGCGCCCGCAACGACTGCACACTGGCCGACCCGCGCACTGCCGACCGCGCCTGCTGGTGCTACGGCGTGAGCATCGACCCGGCGGTGCTCGAGGCCTTGCCGCCAGCACTGCGCGACAAATCCTGCCTGTGCCCGCGTTGCGCGCAGGTTGAGGCGCAACTGCAAGCGGCCAAACCGGCGATCCCGTAAGATGCGCGCCCCTTCATTCCTCGAATTCTGAACATGCGTGTCGACCGTTTCCTCAGCAACCTGCCCCGCTACAACCGTCAGCAGGTTCGCCTGTTGCTGGTGGAAAAGCGCGTGCGCGTTGACGGAAAAGTCGTCAGCGACCCGCACAGCGAAGTGCTGGAATTCAGCCGCGTCGAAGTCGATGACGACGTGCTGCAACTCGGCAAACCAGCGCGCTACTTCATGCTGCACAAACCGCCGGGCTGCGTCAGCGCCACTCGTGACCCGCAACACCCAACCGTGCTTGACCTGATGGATGAGCCGGACAAGGACGACTTGCACATCGCCGGACGCCTGGATTTCAACACCACCGGATTGATGCTGATCACCAACGACGGCACCTGGTCGCGGCGTCTGACCCAGCCACAAACCAAACTGCCGAAGGTCTATTACGTCGAAACCGAGCAGGACATCAGCGCGGAATATGCGCTCAAGTTTGCCGAGGGGATCTACTTCGCTTTCGAGGATCTGACCACGCAACCTGCGCAACTGGAGCTGCTCGGCCCGAGGTCGGCGCGCCTGAGCATCGTCGAGGGTCGTTACCATCAGGTGAAGCGCATGTTTGGTTACTTCAACAACAAAGTCCTGCGTCTGCACCGCGAATCCATGGGCCCGTTGCTGCTCGATAACGCGCTAAAACCGGGCGAGTACCGTGCTTTGCGCACCGAAGAGATTCATTTGTTCTAAGCAGGCGACCGCTCAGCAGAAGTTGTCGAACAATCTACCGACGGCACTTGCGCGATCCCCCCGCCCCTGCTTGAATCAGGACGTCGGCCAGATTGTGACCGATGAGTCACAACATACATCCAAGAAACTTTTTGCCGGTAGAGAACCCTCAGGTTCCGCCTTCCCCCGGCAAACTGCCCGCCAATAACAATACCCGTCGACCGTTGTCATGGATCGACATGGGCCAGCAAATTCCAGGCGTATGCCTACCTGTCACAAAGCTCGTGCAATCTCTATTTGCGCGCATACCCGCTTGCTTGCCAGGAGTCTTATGACATGAGGCCAGAAATCGCTGTGCTGGATATACAGGGTCAGTATCGGGTTTACACGGAGTTCTATCGCGCAGACGCCGCAGAAAAGACCATCATCCTGGTCAACGGCTCGATGGCCACGACTGCGTCGTTTGCACAAACCGTGAAAAATCTGCACCCGCAATTCAACGTAGTCTGCTACGACCAGCCCTACGCGGGCCGGTCAAAAGCCCACAACCGCCACGAGAAACATCTGACGAAGGACGTCGAAGGCCAGATTCTGCTGGAGCTGATCGACCACTTCGCCGCCGAGCACGTCCTGTCGTTCTCATGGGGCGGCGCTGCAACCCTGGTTGCCCTCTCGCACCAGCCACGGCGCATCGAAAAAGCCGTGATCAGCTCGTTCTCACCAGTGATCAACGCGCACATGCTCGATTACCTGGAGCGCGGCGTCGATTACCTCGGCCAACGCGACGGCGACCGGGTCGGCGAACTGGTCAACAGCACCATCGGCAAACACCTGCCGTCGCTGTTCAAACGCTTCAACTACCGCCACGTCAGCAGCCTGGCCGAGCACGAATACGGGCAGATGCACTTCCACATCAGCGACGTACTGCACAGCGATCGTCAGTGCTACCTGAACGCGGCGCAAAAGATCAACGTACCTGTGCTGTTTCTCAACGGCGAATGGGACGAATACACCGCCGCCGAAGACGCGCGCCTGTTCGGCAACCACGTGGCGCAAAGTACCTTCACCACCCTGCAAGCCACCGGGCACTTTCTCGACATGGAGCACAAGGCTGCGTGCCGCGATAGCCAGAACGCCCTGCTCGGCTTTCTGAAACCGGCGCAGCAGGCCAGCCGAACGCGTTACTCGTTTGTTCAGGATCACCATGCACTGGCCATTTGAAAAAGCGTCGTCGCGAGCAAGTCTGCCGGTATGAGATGTGTGCATCTGTGCACGCGTCGGGCTTGCCCGCGATTGACCGTTTTCAACGTTGCAACGCCATGCGAGCAAAAGAAAACTTCAAATCCGTGGCCGAGTCTGGTACAAAGTCAGCCGCTCTGAGCGGGTGTCGTATAATGGCATTACTCCAGCTTCCCAAGCTGATAACGAGGGTTCGATTCCCTTCACCCGCTCCAATCGAATTTTTGTCTCACGTTGTTTTTTGACGGGGGATGCAGGAATAGAAAAAAACCGGCCTTGATGGCCGGTTTTTTTGTGTCTGAAAATTGGCTTCATTCCAGACTGTCGAAACAACGAAAAAGCCTGCAACACACCCTCCATTCCTTCGCTGCTTCCCTACCTAGACTGCTTCAAACCACTGAGCCGAGTAATGGACGATGACCGCTCGGTGGTTATAGTGTTGATCAGAGAAAATCGGTAGGTATAGTAGCCACCAAGCACACCACAAGGAGGTGCTGTGAACAGCCGTTTTTTAATCGGCCAGCTCGTCGCAGACGGTTGGTATTTAGTGAGAGTCAGAGGCAGTCACCATCACCTCAAGCATCCCACCAAGCCCTGGCTGGTCACGGTGCCGCATCCAAAGAAGGATCTGCTGAAGAAAACGGCCATCAGTATTTTGCAACAGGCGCTGCTTTGACTTGCTCAGTCAGTAGCACCATGGAGGTCAACGAATATGCTCTACCCGATTGCGATTTCAATAGGTGATGAGGAACACGCCTGGGGCGTGGAAGTACCGGACATTCCCGGTTGTTTTTCAGCGGGCGATGATCTGGATGATGCCGTTGCCATGGCTCGGGAGGCCATTGAGGGGCATTTCGAGATTTTGGCTGAGGACGGTGCGCCGATCCCGGCTGCCAGCAAACTTGGCGTGAACGTGGCCAATCCCAAGTACGCGGGATGCGCGTGGGCAGTGGTGGATATTGATGTCGTGAAGTATTTGGGCAAAGCCCAGAAGCTCAACATCACCCTACCGGGGCATTTGCTTAATCGCATTGATGAATACGTGTTGCACCACCCGGAAGAGAAGAGTCGTTCTGGGTTTCTGGCTTCGGCGGCTTTGAAGGTTTTGCAGCAGGGTTGAGTTTTGTCGCTTCAATCTGCGCTGACCCTACCCTATCCAAGCATGCCTAATTCCATTTTTACGTGAGTTAAATAAGATTTTGTCGTTTAAGCCACAGTATATTGTGCACTGACAACCAAGCCTGAATGTCAGTCAACTCAGAACTCCTGGTGTCATAGCACTTACGCCTACGGTACATACGACATGTTGGATTTAAGCCTCAGCACCGCAAGCGAGATCGTGAAACGGATTTGCCAACGCTTGCGCACAGAACGATTGGCTCTGGAGATGACACAGGCGGACGTAGCCGCACGAGCCGGTATCGGGACGAACACGGTGTCAAACCTTGAAGCCGGGCGTAATGTGGGTTTCGACAATCTGGTGCGAGTCGCCATGGTTCTTGGACGCGGCAAGGAACTCGAAGATCTGTTTTTGCCTAAACTTGAAACCCTGGACGACCTCATTCGCTACGAAAACACTGCCAAGCGTCATCGCATCAAAAGGAAAGCCGACAATGCTTGAGCAAGTTGACGTTTATTACGAGGGCTGGGGTGAACGTTGGCGGTGGGGCACTCTTGCTTCCACGAAAGCCCTGACCGGTCGCCCGCTGATTGTGTTTGAGTTCAGCAACGAGGCGAAAAAAAGAGGGCTGGAACTCTCCTCTTTGAGGCTTCCTTTACAGGGGCCCAAATTGAGCAGGGATTTCCCGTCACATCAGATGGGACTGCCCGGACCCGTTTATGACTCCCTGCCCGACGGCTGGGGCCTGTTACTGATGGACCGATTGTTTAAACGTCGCGGCCTCAACCCCGCGCGCGTTGGTCCTTTGGAGCGCTTGGCCTACATTGGCAACAATGCCATGGGCGCCATGTCGTTCGAACCTGTTGCACCCGAGGCACTGGAACCGCAAATGCATGTTCCCATCGAACTGCTCGCGGCCGAAGTGCAGGAAGTGCTCAAAGGTGAAGGTGGAGAGCTTCTTCAGAAGCTGCTACTGGTGGGAGGCTCTCCCCAAGGGGCACGACCAAAAGCGCTGGTCTATCGCGATCCAGAAAACGATACCTTTACCACGGCAGCCACGCCTGATTTCGAAGCCTGGCTGGTGAAGTTTCCAGCGCAGCAAGAACATCCCGAGGTATGTGCCATCGAAATGGTCTATGCCGAATGCTTACGCTTGTGCGGTATCCAGACTCCTGACACTCGTTATTTCAGCCTGTCTGAGGGAATGGCCGCTTTCGCCACTAAACGCTTTGATCGAAAAAACAATCTGCGGGTGCCGATGCAAAGTCTCGCAGCCTTTACCGGTGCAGATTTCAGATCCCCAGGCTCTTTGGATTACGTCAACTTCTTGCGCGCGACTCAAAAGTGCACCAACGACGTCCGAGAGAAAGCGAGCGCGTTTGAGCGAATCGTCTTCAATGTCGCGTTCAACAACCGAGACGACCATCCGAAGAACTTTGCTTACATCATGTCGCCTGGCGGAGATTGGAAATTAGCGCCCGCCTACGACGTGACCTTCTGCGAGGGGCCCGGTGGTTATCATCAGATGGACGTGATGGGTGAAGCTTTAGAAATTGGACGAGAAAACCTGCTCAACCTTGCAGTGGAAGCTGAGGTGGCAGCGGCAACTGCCGCAGACATCATTGACCGATTCTGCGAGGTGGCAAGCCGATTTTCAGCCATCGCCGAAAGCTCGTATCCGGGGGTGATCACCCGAGAAACCCTTCGCACCATTCAACATCGAATCGATCAAAACATCGCGCTACTTGTGTGAAGTTGCTGCCAGTCAGCAGCCTCGAGAAACCGGCTCTAATTGGCCGGTTTCTTTGGCTTTCAACGTTGTGGTTAAGCCGCCGGCACCACGTTATCCAGCGCCTTATTCACCGCCAACTCACTCAACATCACAATCTGCGCAATGCCAAGCGCGGTCTTGCGGTGTGAGGTGTCGAGCATCGCGGCAAAGTTGTTGAGCAGGGTGGTGGCCGAGCCGAGGGTTTCGCTGGCGTTGGCCAGCAGGGACTCGGTGTCGTACTTCGGGTTGGCGAGGAACATCGGTTCGGGTTCGTTGGTTGAGCCCATGATTTGGGCGGCGGGGCTGAGGTAGTGGTCGAGGGCGCGTTCAGCGGCTTCGTGGAATTTCTTCGAACCGGGCGATTCGTAGGGGGATGCCGGATCGGTGTCTGGCGGGTTTGGCGTAATTTTGAACATGGAATCTTCCTCTATCGGTAACCGCAACCATCCCGCTGCTATACGAAAGGGTGGCAGCTGTACGCAAGTTAGCAGACCGGTAGGAAGACCAAAAACCCGGCGCATCCGAAGATGCCATGCGCACAGCCACCATCAAGCGCAGGCGAATACCTGACTGGAAGATGCACGTGCAACCGTTGGTCAAACCTAGCCGGGCTGCTAAACCCGTTCACTGGAAATCAGTGACGCGAACCAAGTTACCGACCGCCTCCAAGGCGCACAAGCCGGCGGATTCTGGCGTAGCGGTAGGCAACGGCGCAAGGATTTGTAGGCTTCAGGACGTAACATCGAACGCCTTTAAACGCAGCCAGCAGAAAGCGTTTACACATCCAGAAAACCCGGGGAATCGTCCGACATTACAGATCAACAACACTCCCCCGGTTCTCACTTTCCAACCGACCCGATAGCATCTCCCCATCAACCACCACCCTCCCCCTGCGCGGCCATCGACGAATACGCGTCATCACTTTCGAGGGAATCCCAATCGCGGCCGCTGTGCCGCTGACGAACGAACTCAAAAGAGCACTTCCCCATGACTCAAAACATCTACGACGATCCCGAATTTTTCCAGGGCTACAGCCAGATGAACCGCTCCATCGGCGGCCTCGATGCCGCGCCGGAATGGCCGGCGCTCAAGGCGCTATTGCCATCAATGCACGGCCTGAACGTGGTGGACCTGGGTTGCGGATATGGCTGGTTCAGCCGCTGGGCCAGTGAACACGGCGCCGCGAGCGTCCTGGCCCTGGACGTTTCGGAGAAGATGCTGGAACGGGCACGCGAAACCACTACGGCGGCGAACATCCGTTATGAACGGGCCGACCTGGAACAACTCGACTTGCCCGCCTGCAGTTTCGACCTGGCTTACAGCTCGCTGGCGCTGCACTACATCAAGGATCTGCCGGGGCTGTTTACTCACCTCTATGCGGCGCTGAAACCGGGGTCACACTTTGTGTTTTCCATCGAGCATCCGATCTTCATGGCGCCGCGTAATCCCGGTTGGCTGGTCGACAGCGAAGGCCGCAAACGCTGGCCGCTGGACAGTTATCAGAGGGAGGGCGAGAGGGTGACCAATTGGCTGGCGGACGGTGTGATCAAGCAGCACCGTACTGTCGGCACGTTACTGAATTCACTGATTGGCGCTGGATTTACCATTCGCCACGTCAACGAGTGGGGGCCGAGCGATGCGGAAGTGGCGGCGCAACCGGCGCTGGCTGAAGAGCGGGAGCGGCCGATGATGATGTTGGTGGCGGTGCAGCGCTAGGAACGATCAATCACAACTGTGGCGAGGGGATTTATCCCCGATGGGGTGCGCAGCGCCCCCCAAAAAAAGGCCTGCTGCGCAGTCCATCGGGGATAAATCCCCTCGCCACAGATTCAGTACGCCTGAGGATTACCCTCAGCGCGTCGCGACGATAAACAACCGCGGAAACGGCAACAGCACCGAACCATCGGCCAACGCCGGATAAGCCTTCTCAACTTCCGCCAGATACAGCTCCAGATATTGCCCCCGCTCGCTTTCAGTCAGCGGACTCAAAAACGGAATCAACCCACTGCCCTTGAACCACTCCACCACCCCCGCCGCCCCGCCGGGCAACTGGTGGTGATAGGTGGTGCGCCACACATCGACCCGGGCGCAGCACGGTCGCAGCATCGAGAAGTATTCGCTGGCACTGGCCACCTCGGTACGCTGCCCCGCCGCACCGGCGAGTTTGCCGGCCCACGGGCCGTTCGCGGCGACTTCGCGCATCAGCCGGTGGGATGGCTCGTTGAGATTGTCCGGCATCTGGATCGCCAGACTGCCCCCCGCCGACAACTTGCCCGCCAGCGCCGGCAGCAAAGACGCGTGATCGGGCACCCACTGCAACACCGCATTGGCAAAGATCACATCGAACGGCCCTTCATCAGCCCATTGATCAATCTCGGCCACATCAAACTGCAACTGCGGCAGGCGCTTGCGCGCGGCGTCGATCATGTCGGGCGAACTGTCCAACCCACTGACTTTTGCCCCTGCAAAACGCTGCACCAGCAACTCCGTCGAGTTACCGGGGCCGCAACCGATATCGACCACCGACCGCGCGTCAGCCGTGGGAATCGCCGCGAGCAGATCGCGGGCCGGGCGGGTGCGTTCATCTTCGAAAGCGACGTATTGTTTGGCGGACCAACTCATTGCGTTCTCCTGTCGGGGGCGAAAAGCGAGTGCCGCCACGATACAGCTAACGGACAAACCTGGCCTCCCTACCAACGTCGAGCAACGTTCGCGGAGTTGTAATTAGAATTTTCACACCTCAGCAGAGGTCTGTATTTCAAGCGCTTACCAATAAGGAATACAGCCATGAAATTCGCCAAGATCTCGCAGAAACTCGCTCTCTGGGCCGGTAGCCCCTCGACCTTCATGGGCGCGTTGATCCTGATTGCGATATGGGGGATGAGCGGGCCAGTTTTTCAGTTCAACGACACCTGGCAACTGGTCATCAATACCTCGACGACGATCATCACGTTCCTGATGGTGTTCCTGATCCAGAACACGCAGAACCGTGACACCGACATCCTGCATCTGAAGATTGATGAGTTGCTACGGGTGACCAAAGAGGCGCAGAACGCGATGCTGGGGCTGGAGGCACTGGATCTGAAGCAGCTGGAAGCGTTGCGCAAGCACTACCGGACGATGGGTGAGGGAGAGGTTTTCAATCTTGAGGGGTTGGGTGAGAAGAGCAAGCCGAAGCAGGATTTGAATGAGTGTTGAACAACAAAAACGGCGCCTTGGCGCCGTTTTTATTTGAAGTTTGAGATTAACGGCTGGCTTGCAGCGCCCGGGCCATTTGCAGATGGTTTTGCAGCTTGGGCAAGATCTCATCGGCGAAGGCTTTGATCTCCGGCACGTCGGTGGTCTGCGCTTGCTGCTGAATCTGCTGAATGGCTTCTTCCGTGGCTTTGACCTGACTGGCGGCATAGGCCTGATCGAAGGTCGCGCCGTCTTTGACTTCTGAAATCATTTCCTTGGCCTTGTCGGCCATTTCGTCACGCGGCGCGACGGGCAGGTCGAGCTTCTTGGCGATTTTCGCCAGGTGCTGATTGGCCGTGGTGCGGTCGTTGATGACGACGATGGTGTAGTCCTTGACCTCTTTGGATTCGGACTTCTGGTGCGCCAAACGGCTGGCTTCGATGTCGGCCATGCCTTTGGCTGAAGCATCATTGATGAATTCGGCAGGCGACTGGGCAAAGGCGCTGCTGGCGAATAACCCTAAAACGGTGACAAAACTTAAACGACGTACGTGGGTGGCCATCCGGCTCATGGTCGCGCCCTCCTTCTTGCTGAATTCAAGCGGGAGCTTGCGCCCCCGCCTCTCAATCAAAACTACCTTCACCGACTACTTCGATTTCTGAGCAGGCTTGCGGCCCGTTTCTGTTTTCGCAGGCTCTTTATCGACCGTCGTTGTCGTGGTTTTCCCACCTTTGCGACCGGCTTCAGACGCCTTCGTTCGATCGTTGGCGAAGTTTCCCGAGTTCGAGTTTCTTGAATTAGGCATGATTCTCTACCTCTTGGTATTGATCGCGGCGAGCAGGTGCCCGCCTAGATTGAGAATTTTCTGCCAGGCAAAGGTTTAGAAAAATTGCCGCCTGCGCGACGAACGGTGAAACCCGAGTCGCGAAAATCAAGCCTTGTTCGGCAGCAATCCTGGCAGCGCATGCATCAGCGCATTGATGGCGAACCCGATGAACATCACGCCACACAACCGCGTGATGAGCAGTTCGTGCCGCTGATAGATCGTGCGTACCCGCTGCGCGCCGACCACGCCGATGAGAATCGCGTAGGCAATTAATCCGCCGAGGAAACTCAGGGCGATCAGCGCCGGCAGCATCGACCAGTTGAGCAGTTCGGCGCGGCTCGACAACAGCGCGGTAAAGGTCGCCACCGCGACCGGGTAGGCCTTCGGATTGGTCAGCCCGAACAGGATGCCGTGCCAGAACGGATTGCGCGCTGCGCCCTGCGGTTCATCGTCGCTGCGACGTTGCGCACGCACCGCACGCCAGCCGAGCCAGAACAGGTACAAGCCGCTGAGCACGCCGAGTACATCAAACGCGGTGCTGCCGATTTCCCGTGCGCCAACAATCGCGATCAACGCGGTGCTGCACCAGACCACATCGCCAAGCAGATGCCCGCAAAGAAACCCCGCACCGGCCCGTCGCCCATGCGCTGCGCCAATGCCGAACACCACCAGCACGCCCGGCCCGGGAGTGATGCCGTAAATGAAACCCGAGGCCAGCACGGCCATTAGCAACGATGGAGTCATGGAAAACCTGCAAGCGCCAGAATACGTGGCGGCCAGTCTATATCAGCCGATTGAGCGAGTTCACGGCTCGTCGTAAAAACGCATGCCGGCATACGGTTTCAGCCGACACGCCGCCAGCCGCGAGGCGAGATCGCCGACGTGGGCTTCGAGCTTGTGGCCGTCGGGGTCGAGAAAGTAGAACGACGCACCTTCGCTGCGGTTGTCCCGCCATTCCCGCACGCTGGCCGCTTTTAGCTGTTCTACGAACAGCGGGAAATCCGCCTCACCGAGGCTGAAGGCGTAATGGGTGTAGTCGGCGCACGGCTCGGCCGTGAGCTGCGAATCGAACGACAGGCACAACCACAGCCCCGGCAACGACAGATAGGCGCCAGCGTCCCACGTGGCTTCGACGCGCAGACCCAACACATCGCGATAGAACCCGAGGCTGCGGTTGAGATCGCTGACGGCGAGGGTCAGGTGGTTGAGGCCGGTGAGCATCGGATCAGTAGCCTCGCAGGTCTTCGGGGACGGTGTATTGCTGGCCGTCGTAGGTCAGGGTGATTTGGGTCTTTTTCAGCACGGTATCTTTCGAAACGCACTGTTTTCCCGACTGAGTGTTTTTCATCTTGCTGCCGCTGGTGGTGATGATCAAATCGGCGAGACCGTTGTGACTCGTGGTGCCGATGTCGACTGTCCGGCGAATTTTCTTCATGTAGCCTTCGCAGTCATTCATGAACTCACCGTTGTTCTTGTAGATCACCAACCCTTCCAGCACCGGGCGCAGCTTATCGCCTTCGCGAACATACAGCGCCAGATCGGTTTTCTCGTAGGGAATGGCGTGGGAACTGTGGGTGAACTTCGAACGCAGGCCAAAAGCCCGCACGTCCGACGCCAGTCGGTAGCGGCCCGTGTCGACGCGAAGATCGTCAAACCGCACGGCATCGGAGTTGTAGGCGCCCGGTTTACGGTAACTGGCGATGGGGTTGGCGTTGCTGGCATTGACGAGCGCCAGATCCAGATCGAACACCCCGGCCTCGTCGTCGCCGGGGTCGGCCAGGTACGTGGATTTGACCGCAATCGCCTGCGCCGGGAAGGCTGGCCAGACGATGCAGCGTGACAGTGATTGGCCGTCGAAGGTCTTGGTGGTGCAGGCGGCCTGGGCCTGGGCAGCGATGGCCAGAAAACCGAGGGCGATAAGGAGTCTGGTTGGGCTGAGCATGGTTCTTCCTTGATATAAGTCGTGTTTGGCAGATCAGTCAGAGACCTTTGAAACCGGGTGGCAAAACGTAAGTTTTTCCGTCGTAGTGCAAGGTTGTCAAAACCGGTTGGTAGACGTTGGATTTATCATCACAAGCGTCCGCATCCCCCACACTTGTCGTGTCTGTTTGCTGGGTTTTAACGATCAAGTCTGCGTAACCGTGGGAGCTTGTTTTAGCAATTTCGACGGTTCTTGAAATCTCGAAACGCTCGCCAGCGCAGTTGTCATCCCACTCGCCGCCATACTCATAAACCAACAACTGACGCAGGACCGGACGCAACTTTTCGCCCTCCATCACGTAGAGCGTCAGTTGGCTTTCATCTCTGGGATTGAGGCGCGAACCATTAGTGAGTCGTGCGCGTACTCCAAAGGCTCGAAGGTCGGGGGTGAGTTTGTAGCGCGCAGTGTCGAGTGTCATTTCTTGCAAGTGGACGCCATCCATTACGAAGGCAGCGGCCTGCTGATAAGCGGCAACCGGATTCGGTTGACCATCCTTCAGAACAGACAAGTCCAGATCATGAGCACCGAGCGCGTCAGCGGTGCCACGCACAAACCGCGTCTTGGCGCTGAGGGTCAGCCCTGGGTAAGCCGGCCAGTCCTTGCAGACAGACACATCCTCCGCAGTTACCGTCGCCGGCGTGCACTCGGCAAACACCTGCCCCGCCATCAACCCTGCGCACAGCGCCACACACCCGATCAATCCAGACTTCACTGTCACGTCCCGCTCCTTGATGACTTTTCAGCCGCGCACTATCCCCTTCTCAACAAACTGTTTCAACCGAGCAAATGCTAAATGGCCATCACTCTCAGCGGTTCAGATAGACAAATGGAGCTAGCCGTTGCTACGCACGACACTGTAGTGTTGTGTAATACAAACCACTACATCGAGTTCGCCATGTCCGTCATGTCTCTACGTATCCCCGATGAAATTGCAGACACCCTCGCCAACCTCGCCAAAGCCACTGGCCGTAGCAAGTCTTACCTGGCAGTGGATGCATTGCGCGAATACCTGACGCGCGAGGCTTGGCAGATAGAAGAAATTCAACAAGCGCTGAAGGAAGCCGACGCCGGTGATTTCGCTTCTGCTGATGAAGTCAGGGCCATCGCCGAAAAATGGGATGCCAATGCGCGTTGAGTGGCTGAAAACTGCATTAAAGAATCTCGATGACGAAGCTTCCTACATTGCGATTGAAAATCCGAAGGCTGCCTCAGAGTTTGTTCAGGCCATTCTTGCCAGCGTTGATCACCTCGCCCGGTTTCCTGCCTCTGGACGAAAGGGGCGCTTAGCCGGAACACGAGAATGGGCTCTTCCTGATCGCCCCTATTTGATTCCGTACAGGGTGCGTCAGGGCTGTTTACAGGTTTTGCGTGTCTTCCATACCCGTCGACTCCCACCCAGCAAGTGGTAGAACGCGTTCATGCGCCGCTGATCAATGTCCCGCAGGCCCTGCCGACGACACCGTCAGAATCAGGTCCGTGCCGCTGGTGAAGGTGGTGTTGATTGAGTGGGGTGTTTGGGAGAAATGTGGCGGTTGTCGGGTGATGTGAGAACTCGGGGGATTTGTAGTGCCTGGAAGCCAGTTTTCGCGGGCAAGCCCGCTCCCACAGGGAGCGGCATTAGACACAGCATTTGTATGTCACCGCGGACACTGTGGGAGCGGGCTTGCCCGCGAAAGGGCCGGCCCGGTCATCGAAATCTTTCCCGCAAACGCTGCTCTCAAAACGCGTTGCGGAAAATCTCTTCGATCTGCCGCTGATCCGCCACACGCGGGTTGGTCAGACCGCAGGCGTCTTTGAGGGCATTGGCGGCGAGCATCGGGATATCGGTGAGTTTGGCGCCGAGCTCACGCAAACCGCCGGGAATCTCGACATCTTTGGCCAGGCTACGGATCGCATTGATCGCCGCTTGGGCGCCCTCTTCCGGACTGAAACCATGAACATCTGCGCCCATCGCGTGGGCCACATCGGTCAGGCGATCGGCACACACCAACGCATTGAACGTCTGCACATGTGGCAGCAATACGGCGTTGCACACGCCGTGGGGCAAGTCGTAGAACCCGCCCAACTGATGCGCCATCGCGTGCACGTAGCCAAGGGACGCATTGTTGAACGCCATGCCGGCAAGGAACTGCGCGTAGGCCATGTTCTCCCGCGCCGCGAGGTCGCTGCCGTCGCGCACAGCCAGGCGAAGGTTGTTGCTGATCAGGATCATCGCCTTCAGCGCACAGGCGTCGGTGATCGGGTTGGCGGCAGTCGATACATAGGCTTCGATGGCGTGGGTCAGTGCGTCCATGCCGGTGGCGGCGGTCAGGCTTTTCGGCATGGCGACCATCAGTGCCGGGTCGTTGACCGACAACAGCGGCGTAACGTTACGGTCGACGATGGCCATTTTTACGTGGCGCGATTCATCGGTGATGATGCAGAACCGGGTCATCTCGCTGGCGGTGCCGGCGGTGGTGTTGATCGCGATCAGCGGCAGTTGCGGCTTGGTTGATTGATCGACGCCTTCGTAATCCCGAATCTGCCCGCCGTTGGTCGCGCACAGCGCAATACCCTTGGCGCAGTCATGGGGCGAACCGCCGCCCAGCGACACCACGAAATCACAGCGACTTTCCTTGAGCAGCCCCAGGCCGGACTCGACGTTGGCGATGCTCGGGTTCGGTTTGGCGCCATCGAAGATCACCGAGTCGATGTCCTGCATGGCCAGTTTCTCGGCGACCATGGTCGCCACGCCGGCCTTGGCCAGCCCCGCATCGGTGACGATCAGTGCCTTGCGAAAGCCGTAGTTGCGGATCGCGACCATGGCTTCGTCGAGGCAGCCGCTGCCCATGATGTTGACCGCCGGAATGAAAAAGGTGCTGCTCATTGTGTCTCTCCTGACTGGGGCCAAATCGACAGCTGCGATCCGACGGGTACACACAGCATCGACCGATCGGTCACGGCGTATGTTGATCTGGCTCAATGCCCGCTCGTGATAAAGTCGCCGCCCATCAGCCCCTATGTTTTGAGATGTGCCAAGCAATGAGCGATTTTCTGGATGTCGACGCCACCCTCGAAGACTGGAGCAGCCTGCGCGCCGCGACCGATTTCAAGGGCTTGCTGGTGGGGAACGGCGCCAGCCGCGCGGTGTGGGACGACTTCGGTTATGACTCGCTGTTCGAAAACGCCCGTACCGTGGAAGACAAACCCCTGAGCCCATCGGAACTGGCGGTGTTCGACGCGATGCAGACGCGCAGCTTCGAACAAGTGCTCGGCGCACTGAAAACCACCAGCCGGGTCAACAAGGCACTGGCCGTCAGCTCGGCAGCGCCGCGCAATCGCTACTACGCAATCAAGGAAGCGCTGATCAACAGCGTGCACGCCATCCATATTCCGTGGCGACTGGTGCAGGCATCGACGCTGGCGACGCTCAATGAAGAACTGGCGCGCTATCGCACGGTGTTCACCACCAATTACGACTTGCTCAACTACTGGGCGCTCCAGCACCGCAGCGAAGCCATCGACGATCTGTTCAACGGCCCGAATGCGAGTTTCGACCTGAGCGAAAGCGCCACGAAAAAACCGCGTTTACTGTACCTGCACGGCGGTCTGCATCTGGTGCGCAACCAGGATGGCACCGCGCGCAAACTGACCTCGACCGAAGGCACGCTGCTCGGCAGCTTCGCGATCAACAACACGCTGAAGACGCTGGACGACGTGCCGCTGTTCATCAACGAAGGGCCGAGTGCCGAGAAACTCAGAACCATTCGCAGCTCGGATTATCTGTCGTTCTGTTACGAGCAGTTATTGGGTCATGGCGACAGTCTGTGCATCTTCGGCCATGCCTTGGCCGAGCAGGACAGCCACATCGTGCGGGCCTTGCGCCTGGCGAAACCGAAGGTGGTGGCGATCTCGATTTATCCGCGCAGTGCAGCGTTCATTCAGCATCAGAAGCGGCATTACGCGAAGGTGTTTGAAGGGACTGGGGTGGCGTTGCGGTTTTTTGATGCGAAGACGCATGCGTTGGGAAATCCGAAGTTGTCGGTGCCGGTCGAGGTTTAGCGGCGAGGCTTCTGACGTCATCGCCAGCCGGCTAGCCCACACAGGGGAATGTATTCCGATGTGGGAGCTAGCCGGCTCGCACAGTTTGGTTTTCAGTGTTTTCTAGAGAACCGGCAGGGTCTTGTCCTTGATGGTTTTGGTCGAACCGTTGGCCTTCACGCTGGCAATGCCTTTGTCGCACGCTGCATCCGAGGAATACGCTTCGCTGCTGCCGATGATCTGGTGATTGGCGGCTTTGAGATTGAAATAGGGATGACCGTCCTTGGTGGTTTTCTTCTCGTAACGCTCATCCAGCGGGCTGTTGGTCTGCACCGAGGCGATGCCGCCGTCGGCTGCCGCGCGAGTGGTGTAGAGCTCACTGGTGAGAATGGTTTCGGCGTTGGCTGCCTTGAGTACAAACCTGAACTGGCCGTTGCTGCTTTTACTGACTTCGTACCATCCGGACATGCTCGTTTCTCCTTGGCGATTAAGAAGTTTCGCGCCTCAGAGTAAAGACCAGTCCAGAACATCTGTCGCCTGAACCGCCCCCTTCGCGAGCAAGCTCGCTCCCACATTGGAATGCATTTCCCTGTGGGAGCCAGCCTGCTGGCGATGGCGTCTGTCCGGTCTCGGCTATTTCACCACCGCCCGCACCACCGACAACTCAGGCGCAGCACTACGCCGCTGCGAAAGATACCGCGTACAACTTACCCGCAGGAACGACGCAAAGTTCACCACTTCCCCGCGATAATCCATCACCTCTTCATACAGCTTGGCGATCAGTTGATTGGTGGTCATGCCATCGACTTCGGCGATTTCGCTGAGGATGTCCCAAAACTGGTTTTCCAGGCGCAACGTCGTCACCACCCCGCAGATGCGCAGCGAACGCGAGCGCGATTCGTAGAGAATCGGGTCAGCCTTGACGTAGAGCTCGCACATGGGCGAATCCTCGTTACAGGGTGATTTTAGTGCCGAGCAAACCGAGGAAACCGGCCAGCCAGTTCGGATGCGCCGGCCATGCCGGGGCGGTGACCAGATTGCCTTGAACGTGGCCGTCGGTCACGGGAATGTCGATGTACGTGCCGCCCGCCAGTCGGACTTCCGGCGCGCAGGCCGGGTAGGCGCTGCATTCGCGCCCTTCGAGAACCCCCGCCGCCGCCAGCAACTGCGCGCCGTGACACACCGCTGCGATCGGCTTGCCAGCCTTGTCGAAGGCGCGTACCAGTTCGAGGACTTTTTCATTCAGTCGCAGGTATTCCGGCGCACGACCACCCGGAATTACCAGTGCGTCGTAATCCGCCTCGCGGACCTTGGCGAAATCAAAATTGAGGGCAAACAGGTGACCCGGTTTTTCGCTGTAGGTCTGGTCGCCTTCAAAGTCGTGGATGGCGGTGCGCACGGTTTTGCCGGCGGCCTTGTCCGGGCATACCGCGTGGACGGTGTGGCCGACCATTTGCAGGCCCTGGAACGGCACCATCACTTCGTAGTCTTCGACGTAATCGCCGACCAGCATCAGGATCTTTTTCGCGGCCATGGGGCGGACTCCTCTGGAAATTGCCTGGGAGTGTTCAAGGTAGACCCATTCCGGGCCGTCAGGTAATAACCGGGTACTACCGAGTTATCGTTCATCGCGAGCAGGCTCACTCCTACAGGGGAACGCATTTCAACTGTAGGAGTGAGCCTGCTCGCGATGGCGCCCGCAAACTGTACGCCTAACTCTGCGCCTGGCTGTACCAGCCCGAATGGCCCGGTTTATGGCTTGATGAAGGCAATCCCCTGCCACCTTCGATTCTGGTTCTCATCATGTCTTCGCGCGAAAACACCGGCATGGCCCTCGGCCTGCTCGGGGTTGTGATTTTCAGCCTTACCCTGCCCTTCACCCGCATCGTCGTGCAGGAACTGCATCCCTTGCTCAATGGCTTAGGCCGCGCCTTGTTCGCGGCGATTCCGGCAGCGTTACTGTTGTTATGGCGACGGGAGAAGTGGCCGACGTGGGCACAGGTCAAAGGCCTTAGCATGGTGATCGCCGGGGTGATTCTCGGTTTCCCGGTGTTGTCGGCCTGGGCCATGCAGACGTTGCCGGCGTCCCACGGTGCGCTGGTCAACGGATTGCAGCCGTTGTGCGTGGCGCTTTATGCCGCTTGGTTGTCCCACGAACGGCCGTCAAAAGCCTTCTGGGCCTGCGCCGCGCTGGGCAGTGCGCTGGTGCTTGGTTATGCGTTGTTTACCGGGGCCGGCAGCATTCAGGCCGGGGATTTATTGATGCTCGGCGCGATTGCCGTGGGAGGTCTGGGCTACGCCGAGGGCGGCCGGTTGGCCAAGGAGATGGGCGGCTGGCAGGTGATCTGTTGGGCGCTGGTGCTGTCGACGCCGCTGTTGATCGGCCCGGTGCTGTATTTGGCGCTGCAACATCAGGGCGCGGTGTCAGCCAAGGCATGGTGGGCGTTTGGGTATGTGGCGCTGTTTTCGCAGTTTCTCGGCTTCTTCGCCTGGTACGCCGGGCTGGCCATGGGTGGCATTGCCCGGGTCAGTCAGATCCAGTTGCTGCAGATCTTCTTCACCATCGCGTTTTCGGCGCTGTTCTTTGGTGAACATGTGGAGCCGATCACCTGGGTGTTTGCTTGCGGGGTGATTGCGACCGTCATGCTCGGTCGCAAGACCGCTGTGCAGCCAGCAAAGGCTGCCACTGCGTGAGATTCAGCTCAGATAACCATCCGCGCGCAGCAAGGTTTCCAGACAGTGCTCGCTGATGTTGTAGAACGCCTTCAATTCCTCAATCTTCACCAACAGCTGAGCCGGGTCTACCGGCTCGGCGCGTTTCACCGCCAGAATCATCTTGTTCTTGTTGGTGTGGTCCAGTGAAATGAACTCGAACACCTTGGTCTCGTAACCACAGGCCTCAAGGAACAGCGCACGCAAGCTGTCGGTGACCATTTCCGCCTGCTGGCCGAGGTGCAGACCGTATTGCAGCATCGGCTTGAGCAGCGCCGGGCTCTGGATTTGCAGGCGGATCTGTTTGTGGCAGCACGGCGAGCACATGATGATCGACGCGCCCGAACGAATGCCGGTGTGGATCGCGTAATCGGTGGCGATGTCGCAGGCATGCAGGGCGATCATCACGTCCAGCTCGCTCGGCGCCACGCTGCGCACGTCACCGCACTTGAACACCAGCCCCGGATGATCCAGCTTCGCCGCCGCAGCGTTGCACAGGTTGACCATCTCTTCGCGCAATTCGACGCCGGTGACTTCACCCTCGGCCTTCAAGGTGTTGCGCAGGTAATCGTGAATCGCGAAGGTCAGATAACCCTTGCCCGAACCGAAATCTGCGACCCGCACCGGCTTGTCCAGCGCCAGCGGGGACGAGGTCAGGGCATGGCTGAAGACTTCGATGAACTTGTTGATCTGCTTCCACTTGCGCGACATCGCCGGGATCAGCTCTTGTTGCGCATTGGTCACGCCCAGATCCTTGAGGAACGGTCGGCTCAACTCCAGAAAGCGGTTTTTTTCGCGGTTGTGTTCGGCGGACGGCGCTTCGCGCAGTTGCTGGGGTTTGCTCTTGAACAGCGAACTCTTGCCTTTTTTGCTGTATTCGAGCTGTGCTTCATCAGTCACGGCCAGCAAATGCGCATTTTTGAACGAGGCCGGCAACACCTCGGCAATCATCGCCACGCCTTCGGCCAGTGGCAGATTCTTGGTGATGTCGCGGGTCTTGTAGCGATAGACGAAGGACAGGTTTGGCTGCGCCTTGACCGTCACCGGTTTGATGATGACCCGCTGCAGATCCGTTTCTTCACCGACGTATTTGGCCAGCACCAGTTTGATGAAACCGTTCTGCTCGAGGCTGGTTTGCAGCAGCTCGATGAACTGGGCGTGGTGATCTGGCGCCGATTTGGCGGATGGGGCGGTAACGGACATGAACAAGCGGCCTCGGGGGGCGAATCGGGAATGGCGGGTATTTTAGGGGGCATAGGGGTTGGGGACACGCTCTTATTTACCGAACGGTTTTAAATGAGGCCCTCACCCTAGCCCTCTCCCAGAGGTAGAGGGGACCGATTGGGGGATATTTGAGAAATTTACCGACTTGAAAGACTGGCGCTGAATCCATGATCGACCCGATTCTTGCTTGGCAGTGAATCCATCATAGACCCGGTTTTTCCTCGGATCTGAATCCATAATCGACGCGATCTTTCAGGTCGATGGATAGCGACGGACACCTCGGTCAGCCCCCTCTCCCTCTGGGAGAGGGCTGGGGTGAGGGTTTTCCTCATGCCAACACCACCAACCGGTTCGGCAACTCATTGCGCACCTGCGTCACCGGTACATGCACCTTCAACAGCTCCCCACACGCCTCGACGCACTGCACAAACCCCTCAAGTGTGTGCCCCTGCCGCACTTGTTCGGTAAACGCCGCGACAATCGCATCCCAGTTTTTATTGTCCAGCCGACTGGAGATCCCCTCGTCCACCAGAATCTCCACGTAGCGTTCGGCCTCGCAGACAAAAATCAGCATGCCGGTGCTGCCCACCGTGTGATGCAGGTTTTGCTCAAGAAACTGCCGCCGCGCCAGATTCGAGGCGCGCCAGTGCCGCACGCGGCGCGGCACCAGGTGGGTGGTGATTTTCGGCAGACGAAACAGCAGGCACAGCACAATGAACAAGCCCCATTGCACCAACAGCAAACTGCGCAAGGTCAGCCAGCCGGTCAGGTAATGCACGACGCCCGGCACCACCAGCGCCAGCAAACTGGCCCAAAGCAACGGGATGTACGCGTAATCGTCGGCGCGGGCGGCCAGCACTGTCACCAGTTCGGCGTCGGTGTCGCGCTCGACCCGGGCGATTGCCTCGGCGACTTTGCGTTGTTCGTGTTCAGTCAGTAATGCCATGTCAAAGAGTGCCTGCTCATTATTGTTGTGTGCTCACCAGCCGCCGGACGAACCACCGCCGCCGAAACTGCCCCCGCCACCGCTGAAGCCCCCGCCTCCACCGCCGCCGCCAAATCCACCACCACCGCCGAAGCCGCCGCCCGATCCACCGGAGCCGCCACGGCCGGCGGGAAGGATACCGAGCATCTGGCAGACAAACACCGTCAGGATGAACAACATCACCAGAAACACGAACAAGGCCGGGTGCCGGGAAACGAAATCGCTCTGCGGATCACCGCTCGATTCATACACCGTCGACGGCTCGTCCAGCGGATTGCCGCCCAACACCACCAGCATCGCCGCCACGCCGTCGCTGATGCCCTTACTGAAGTTGCCCGCCTTGAACGAGGGGGTGATGACTTGATGAATGATCACCGAAGTTTGCGCATCGGTCAGCCGATCCTCCAGGCCATAACCGACTTCGATGCGCAGTTTGCGCTCGTCCCGGGCGACGATCAGCAGCGCGCCATTGTTTTTGTCCTTTTGACCGATGCCCCAGTGTCGGCCCAGTTGTACGCCAAAATCCTCGATGGTGGTGCCCTGCAGATCCGGCAGTGTGACCACGACCAATTGCTCGCCCGTGGCCTGCTCGTGGGCCTGCAACTGTTGGCTCAGTTGCGCACGCACCGAGGGCTCGAGCATCTGCGCCTCGTCCACCACCCGCCCGCTCAGCGCCGGGAATGTCAACTCGGCCCGGGCGCTGACGGCGAACAGCCACAGCATCAGCACCAGGCCCATCTTCAACACACGCATGGATAACCTCGGATCAGAACTTCACTTCCGGGGCCTTTTCCGCGCCGGGCGTAGTGGCTTCGAAGGTCTCGCGGATCGACAAGTCGCTGTACATCACGCTGTGCCAGAGGCGACCGGGGAAGGTGCGGATCTCGGTGTTGTATTTCTGCACCGCCAGAATGAAATCGCGCCGCGCCACGGCGATACGGTTTTCCGTACCTTCAAGCTGCGATTGCAGGGCGAGAAAGTTCTGGTTGGCCTTCAGGTCCGGATAACGCTCGGACACCACCATCAAGCGACTCAACGCGCCGCTCAACTGATCCTGCGCCTGCTGGTACTGCTTGAGCTTCTCGGGATTGTCGAGGGTGCTGGCATCGACCTGGATCGACGTGGCCTTGGCCCGGGCCTCAATCACCGCGGTCAGGGTTTCCTTTTCGTGGGCGGCATAGCCCTTCACCGTTTCCACCAGATTGGGAATCAGGTCGGCGCGGCGCTGGTACTGGTTCTGCACCTGGCCCCACGCAGCCTTGGCCTGCTCGTCGAGGGTCGGGATGTTGTTGATGCCGCACGCGGTCAGCAACATCGCCAGCACCAGTAACGAGGCGACCTGCAAGCGTGAGCGAGTGGTAGGACTTACATTCATGGCAGTGATGCTCCCTGGCACATTTCATTTTAAAAACCGCCCGCGAAACACTCGGGGCCGGCTCTTGGGGCATAATCGGCCGCGCTACTGGATTGCTACGGGCCGATGGGCTAAAAAGAGGCCCTGCGCAGACGCGGCCAACTGTCCGCTGTCGTTTTTTGGCTCTGCGTTTTTGCGCCTGCACCCGAACAACAATAGTCGCTCCCTAAATTTTGGCTGGCCGGCATTGCATTGCCGTTTGCGCCCTTGAGAAAAACATTCATGAAGAAGCTGTGTTTGCTGGGCCTGTTCGTCAGCCTGGCCAGTCATCAAGTATTGGCCGCTGAGACCCCGGTACCCCTGGAAAACAAGGACGCCTTCATCAGCAACCTGATGAAGCAAATGACCCTCGACGAGAAGATCGGCCAGTTGCGCCTGATCAGCATCGGCCCGGAAATGCCGCGCGAGTTGATCCGCAAGGAAATCGCCGCCGGCAACATCGGTGGCACGTTCAACTCGATCACCCGCCCGGAAAACCGTCCGATGCAGGACGCCGCCATGCGCAGCCGCCTGAAGATTCCGATGTTTTTCGCGTACGACGTGATCCACGGTCACCGTACGATATTCCCGATTCCACTGGCCCTCGCTTCGAGCTGGGACATGGACGCCATCGGCCAGTCCGGCCGCGTTGCTGCCAAAGAAGCCGCCGCCGACAGCCTCGACATCACCTTCGCGCCGATGGTCGACATCTCCCGCGACCCGCGCTGGGGCCGCAGCTCTGAAGGCTTCGGTGAAGACACCTACCTGACTTCGCGCATCGCCAGAGTCATGGTCAAGGCCTATCAGGGCGAAACCCCGAGCGCGGCCGACAGCATCATGGCCAGCGTCAAGCACTTCGCCCTGTACGGCGCGGTCGAGGGCGGTCGCGACTACAACACCGTGGACATGAGCCCGGTGAAGATGTACCAGGACTACCTGCCACCCTACCGCGCGGCGATCGACGCCGGCGCGGGCGGTGTGATGGTGGCGTTGAACTCGATCAACGGTATCCCGGCCACCGCCGACACTTGGCTGATGAACGATTTGCTGCGCAGGGACTGGGGCTTCAAGGGCCTTGCGGTCAGCGACCACGGCGCGATCTTCGAGCTGATCAAGCACGGCGTTGCCCGCGACGGTCGGGAAGCGGCGAAGCTGGCGATCAAGGCCGGCATCGACATGAGCATGAACGACACCCTGTACGGCAAAGAGCTGCCGGGGCTGCTCAAGTCCGGCGAGATCGAACAGAAACACATCGACAACGCCGTGCGCGAAGTCCTCGCGGCCAAGTACGACATGGGCCTGTTCAAGGACCCGTACCTGCGCATCGGCAAGGCTGAAGACGATCCGGCCGACACCTACGCCGAAAACCGTCTGCACCGCGCCGATGCCCGTGAAGTGGCACGCCGCAGCATGGTGCTGCTGAAGAACCAGAACGAAACCCTGCCGCTGAAGAAAACCGCGAAAGTCGCACTGGTCGGTCCGTTGGCCAAAGCGCCAATCGACATGATGGGCAGTTGGGCCGCCGCCGGCCGTCCGGCGCAATCGGTGACGCTGTTCGATGGCATGAGCGCAGTGATCGGCGACAAGGCGAACCTGATCTACGCCCGTGGCGCCAACATCACCGGCGACAAGAAGGTGCTCGACTACCTGAACTTCCTCAACTTCGATGCGCCAGAAGTGGTGGATGATCCGCGTCCGGCCAACGTGCTGATCGACGAAGCGGTGAAAGCCGCCAAGGACGCTGACGTGATCGTTGCAGCGGTGGGCGAGTCCCGTGGCATGTCCCACGAGTCCTCCAGCCGTACCGACCTGAACATCCCGGAAACACAGCGCGAGTTGATCCGCGCCCTGAAGGCGACCGGCAAACCGTTGGTGCTGGTGTTGATGAACGGCCGTCCGCTGACCATTCTCGAAGAGAACCAGTCGGCCGACGCGATTCTGGAAACTTGGTTCAGCGGCACCGAAGGCGGCAACGCCATCGCTGACGTGCTGTTCGGCGACTACAACCCGTCGGGCAAACTGCCGGTGACCTTCCCGCGCTCCGTGGGCCAGATTCCGACCTACTACAACCACCTGAGCATTGGCCGGCCATTCACGCCGGGCAAACCGGGCAACTACACCTCGCAGTATTTCGATGACACTACAGGTCCCCTGTTCCCGTTCGGCTATGGCCTGAGCTACACCGATTTCAGCCTGAACGACATGGCGCTGTCGTCGACCACCCTGAACACCACCGGCAAGCTCGACGCCAGTGTCATGGTGAAGAACACCGGCAAACGTGACGGCGAAACCGTGGTGCAGTTGTACATTCAGGACGTCACCGGCTCGATGATCCGCCCGGTGAAGGAACTGAAGAACTTCCAGAAAATCATGCTCAAGGCCGGCGAACAGAAAGTCGTGCACTTCACCATCACCGAGGATGACCTGAAGTTCTACAACGCCCAGCTCAAATACGCGGCAGAGCCTGGCAAGTTCAACGTGCAGATCGGTCTGGACTCGCAGGATGTGAAGCAGCAGAGTTTCGAACTGCTGTAATCATCAGAACACCGCAATAACTTGTGGGAGCGAGCCTGCTCGCGAAAGCGGTCATTCAGATAAAACAATGCTGACTGACATACCGACTTCGCGAGCAGGCTCGCTCCCACAGTGGTTTTTGGGCATGGCTGCTAGCCGCGTCTATCGAGGATGTTGACCACCAACCGATCCACCCACCCCCAAACCCGCTGCTTGACCCGCCGCCACAACGGCCGCTTTCGCCACTCCTCCAGACTCACCCGCTGGCTCAAACCGAAGTCTTTCTCGAAACTCGCCACCACCGCTGCCGTCAACGACGGGTCCAGCGCTTCAAGGTTCGCCTCCAGATTGAAACGCAGATTCCAGTGATCGAAGTTGCACGAACCGATGCTCACCCAGTCATCCACCAGCACCATTTTCAGGTGCAGGAAACACGGCTGGTATTCGAAGATCTGCACCCCGGCCTTGAGCAGGCGCGGGTAGTAGCGGTGCCCGGCGTAGCGCACAGACGGGTGATCGGTGCGCGGCCCGGTCAACAGCAGCCGCACGTCGACACCGCGAGCGGCGGCTTTGCGCAGGGAGCGGCGGATATTCCAGGTGGGCAGGAAGTACGGCGTGGCCATCCAGATGCGTTTCTGCCCACTGTTCAAGGCACGAAACAGTGATTGCAGAATGTCGCGGTGCTGGCGGGCATCGGCGTAAGCCACGCGCCCCATGCCCTCGCCCATGTCCGGCACTTTGGGCAAGCGTGGCAGGCCGACATGCGCCGACGGTTTCCACGCTCGGCGATGGCGGTTGGCGATCCATTGGCGGTCGAACAGCACCTGCCAGTCGAGCACCAGCGGGCCGGTGATTTCCACCATCACTTCGTGCCATTCGCTGGTCTCTTTTTCAGGCGTCCAGAACTCATCGGTGACACCGGTGCCGCCGACCACAGCAAGACGCTGATCGACCAGCAGCAATTTGCGGTGATCACGATAGAAGTTGCCGAGCCAGCGCCGCCAGTGCAGGCGATTGTAGAAACGCAATTCAACCCCGGCGTGAGTCAGACGCTGACGCAGGTTGAGGGTGAACGCGAGGCTGCCGTAATCATCAAACAGGCAACGCACCCGCACGCCACGTTCGGCGGCTTGCACCAGCGCTTGCACCACGGCTTCGGCACAGGCGCCCGCCTCGACCAGGTACAACTCCAGTTCGACTTGCTCTTCGGCGCGGGCAATCTCCACCAGCATGCGCGGGAAAAATTGCGGGCCGTCGATCAACAGCTCAAAGCGATTGCCGTCACGCCAGGGGAAGATCGCGCCGCGCATGTCAGCGCGCCGTGAAGATCAGCACCGCACCCACCGGCACCGACAGACTGATGGCCGACAGGTCAGCCAGTTTGCGCAGGCTTTCCAGCCCCGGGACGAGATCGAAATCCTCGGCGTTGATCACCAGCGGCTCCAGGGTCACCACTTGAAAGCGCCGGTCATCGAGACGCGTCGCCAGCAGTTCGGCCGGGTATTCGTGCTGCTTGCCGTGCAGGTTGACGGTCAGCGGCAGGCGCAATTCAAGCTGCGCGCCAGGGGCCAGGTCGTTGATCGGGCGCAGGTCGATCTGAGTGGTGATGGTCGCGTCGGAAAACTGCTCGATCTGGAACAGTTCCTTGCGCATCCGCTCATCGCGCAGCGGGATGCCGCTGTTGATCGAGTCCAGTTCGACTTCGACCTCGGCGCGACCGTTAGGGTCAACTTTGCCGTGCAGCACCAGAAAGCGCTGCACTTCGGAAACATGGGCGTTTTTCGTGCTGACGAACGACAGCCGCGATGACTCGCCGTCCAGATACCAATTGGCCTGTGCCGGCAGCGCGGCGGCGGCCAGCAGCAGGCTGGCGAAGGCGTTACAGAGGGAGCGGTTGAACATTGAAGACTCGTGGGGTCGATAAACCTGAGCCGAACATTAACCGCCCGTGGATGTATTGCAAACCGTGGAGCGTAAAAGACTGTCAGGCCAATGCTTGCTGCACATCACCAATGGTCGCCGCCAGACTATTGAGGTGCAGGCTCAACACCCGCTCCACCGGCGCCTGATCCATCGGCCAGTGCAATGCCATGCTGCCGACCAGTCGCCCTTGCGCACGGATCGGCAACGCCACCGCACGAATCAGAAACGGCAAGCGCACCGGGTATTCCCAGTAACCTTCGGTGCGCTGGCCAAAGCCCTGCTGCAACGCCGACTCGGTGGCCTGTAACAGACCTTCATCGCTCAACTGCTCGCGTTCGGCGAGGCGTTCGACCTCATGGCTGTCGAGTTCACCCAGACACGCTCGGCCCATCGCCGAATGAAACAGGCTGGCGTGATGCCCGACGATCTGGCAGTTGTTCGGATAGCGTTTGCGCAGTACCTGCGGGATCGCACTTTCCATGACTTCAACCCGCTCACCGTCGAAGCACGACAAGTCCGCGACCAGCCCGGTGCGTTCGCTCAACTCAAGCAACATCGGCGCCGCACTCTCCACCAGATGCCGTTTGAAACGCTGCTGACGATCACCGAACAGGCGCTTGGCGCACAAGCGATATCGCCGGTCGCTGAGGCCGCGGTAGATCCAGCCCTGCTCCTGCAAGGTCGCGAGCATCCGCGACACCGTGGCCTTGGGCAGCGTCGTCAGGTAGTGCAACTCCTCCAGTCCCAACGCTTGGTGCTCGCCGAGCAACTCGACGATCGCCAGCGCCCGTTCGACCGAGCGCACGCTGCCGGTGTCTGCCTTGCTGCCCATAGGATCGACTTCCATGGTTACGAATGGATGATCACTTTTTGCAGCAAGATACGAGCCGCTCAGGCCGGTTGCAGGCATGGCGGCGGGCACCGTTCGACCCAGCGGGTCAGTTGTTCGTGGGCGTAGGCCAGTTGCAAAACCGCACGATCCGCCTGGGCCGGGCCAATGATTTGCAGGCCCATCGGCAACCCCGCCGGGTTGAAACCGACCGGCACACTCATGCTCGGCAGTCCCGCCAATGTCGGGCCGATGACCACCTCCATCCAGCGGTGATAGGTGTCCATGGCGCGCCCACCAACGACGCGCGGCCACGGCTGTTGTGCATCAAAAGGGAACACTTGGGCGGTGGGCAGCAGCAGGAAATCGTAACGTTCGAACAGTTTGCATAACGCGCAATACCACTCGCTGCGCGCGACCGATGCCTGATAAACGTCGGCGGCGCTCAGACGCAATCCACCCTCCACTTCCCAGTGCGCTTCAGGCTTGAGCAGTTCGCGTTTGCGCGGGTCGGCATACGCCGCGCCGAGGCTGCCTTGCACCAGAAAGTGCCGATGGGTCAGCCAGGTCTGCCACAAGCGCTGCATGGAAAAATCCGGCTGGCAGGCTTCGACCTGACAACCCAGCGCAGTGAAATCCGCCAGCGCCGATTCGCTCAGACTCAGCACGCCGTCGTCCATCGGCAGATAGCCGTTGTAGTCGCCGAGCCAGCCGATACGCACGCCAGTGAAATCCCTTTGCAGCCCTTCGGCAAACTCCTGCGGCTGATCCTTCAGCGACAGCGGTACGCGCGGATCGTATCCAGCCTGCGTCGACAGCAGCCGCGCGACGTCGGTGACGCTGCGGCCCATCGGGCCTTCGGTGGCCAGTTGCTGGACGAACACTTCAGGCCCCGGCCCGTGGGGCACGCGGCCCTGTGACGGGCGAAAGCCGAAGACGTTATTGAACGCCGCCGGGTTGCGCAGCGAGCCCATCATGTCGCTGCCATCGGCCACCGGCAGCAAACGCAGGGCCAGCGCCACCGCGGCCCCGCCACTGCTGCCGCCGGCAATCAAGCTCGGGTCGTAGGCGTTGGTGGTGGTGCCGAACACACTGTTGTAGGTCTGCGAACCGAGGCCGAATTCCGGCACGTTGGTCTTGCCGATGATGATCGCGCCGCACGCGCGTACACGGGCCACGCTGATCGCGTCATGCTGAGGCACTTGCTCGGCGAACAGCGGCGAGCCCATGGTGGTGCGCAAACCGGCGGTGGCGGCCAGATCCTTGATCGCCTGTGGCATGCCGTGCATCCAGCCGCGAGACTGGCCGCGATCCAGTTGGCGGTCGCATTCATCAGCCTCGCGAAGCAGGTCTTCATCAGCACGCAGCGACACCAGCGCATTGACCGACGGATTGAAGCGCTCGATGTGCGCCAGATACGCCTGCATCACTTCGCGACACGACACCTGGCGCGCATGAATTGCCCGGGACAGCGCATCGGCATCGAGGGCGACAATCGGGTGGATGGCTAACGGGCTCACGGTTTCACTCCCACATTGAGCGCGACGGGTTTCTTCGCGCGCGGCGCTTCCTGCAAGCAGTAAGTACCGAGCAGGGTCAGCAGGCAAGCGAACAACACGTAGAAGGCTGGCGCTACCGGCGTATTCAAGACTTTGCTCAGCCAGGTGACGATCAACGGTGCGAATCCACCGAACAGCATCACCGCTACGTTGTAGGCCACCGAGACGCCGGTTGAGCGCACTTCGATGGGAAACTGCTCGGCCAGCGCGGTCGGGGCCGGGCCGAAGAAGCCGCCAATGGCACTGCACAGCAACAGTTGCATCACCAGCAGACGCTCGATCGACGGCGCAGCCGCCACCCACACATACAGCGGATAGACCATCACGAAAAACGCCAGGGTGAAAGCCATCAACACGGGCCGCCGCCCCACGCGATCCGACAGCGCGCCGGACAACGGAATCACCACGGTCATCAGCGCCACGGCGAGCATCTGCACCAGCAACACCTGATCCAGTGGCAGACCGAGATTGGTGTGGGCGAAGGTCGGCATGTTCACCAGCACCACGTAGAACGACACCGTGGCCCCGCACGCCAGCCCCATCGACACCAGCAGACTGCGGCGATGTTCGCGGATCACCTGCCACAAGCCCGGTGCCGCACCTTTGGCTTGCTTGCGCGCTTCGAGGAATTCTTCCGGCTCCTCCATGTGCTTGCGAATCCACAAGCCGACCGGGCCGATCAACAGACCGAGCACGAACGGAATCCGCCAGCCCCAGGTGTCCAACGCCTCAGGCGTAAACAGGTGGGTGACCAACGCCACCATCGCCGCGCCAGCAAACACTGCCAGACATTGCCCGACCAGTTGCCACGAACCATAAAGCCCCTTGCGATGGGCCGGCGCGCTCTCCACCAGAAACGCCGTGGCGCTGGCGTATTCACCGCCGGTAGCAAAGCCTTGAAGCATCCGCGCAACGACGATCAGCAACGGCGCGCCCATGCCGATGGCAGCGTAGTTCGGCGCAAAAGCGATCAGCGCAATGGACACGGTCATCAGCCGGATGATCATCTGCATCGCCGCTTTGCGGCCCTTGCGGTCGGCATACATGCCGAGCAGGATGCCGCCCACCGGGCGCATGAAGAAGCCGACGCCGAAGGTCGCCAGCGCCATCAACAGCGAGGCGTAGCCATCTTCGGAGGGAAAAAATTGCCGGGCGATGATGCTCGCCAGAAAGCCGTAAACGATGAAGTCATACCATTCCAGCGCATTGCCGATAACGGCGGCGACCACTTGCCGGGTACGCGAAACGCCTGTGCTCGAAGCCTGCATGGGGAATTCTCCAAAAACTGTTGGGTGATGACCCGCGCACCAGGGAGCCCGGGGTTCAGCGGCAGCAGAAAGTGAAGAAATCAGGCCGGCTTGAGCCAGCTCTCGGTCAGCGCGCCCCAATACGCCGCGCCGGTCAGCAGGATGTCGTCATTAAAGTCATACGCGGGGTTGTGCACCATCGGCCGCGACACGCCGTTGCCGATAAACAGATACGCGCCGGGGCAACGCTGGAGCATCCAGGCGAAGTCTTCGCTGCCCATCAATTTTGGTGTGTTGCCATCGACGGCGTCGGCGCCGACCAACTCGACGCCAACCTGCCGGGCGAACTCGGTTTCGGCGGCGTGGTTGACCAGCACCGGGTAGGCCGGGCGGTGTTCGATGTGCGAGGTGCAGCCGAAACTTTCGGCCTGGGTTTCAATGATCGAGCGCACGCGGTCGAGGGTCTGTACCCGCACTTCAGCGTTGAGCGCACGCAGGCTCAGGCGCAGGATTGCCTGTTGCGGAATGACGTTGGCCGCCTCCCCTGCTTGCAGCGCACCGACCGTTACCACTGCCGCCTGTTGCGCATCGATGTTGCGCGAAACAACGGTTTGCAGCGCCATGACAGCGCTCGCCGCCGCAACCAGCGGATCAACTGCCAAATGCGGCATCGAACCGTGGCCGCCGACGCCTTCGATGGTCACGGTGAGCAGATCCTGCGACGCCATCATCGGCCCTTCGCGAAAGCCCAGGTGCCCGGCAGGCAGGCCCGGCATGTTGTGCATGCCGAACAGCGCATCGCACGGGAAACGTTCGAGCAGGCCATCGGCGAGCATCGCTTCGGCGCCGCCCTGGCCCTCTTCGGCGGGTTGAAAAACCAGTGTGAGGGTGCCGTCGAACTGGCGGGTTGCGGCCAGATAACGCGCGGCGCCGAGGAGCATCGCGGTGTGGCCGTCGTGACCGCAGGCGTGCATGCAGCCCTGATGCTGGCTGCTGTAGGCGACGCCGGTGTTCTCGATGATCGGCAAGGCGTCCATGTCGGCGCGCAGACCGAGTTTTCGCGAGCTGCTGCCGTTGCGCAGCACGCCGACCACGCCGGTCTTGCCGATGCCGGTATGGACTTCGTAACCCCAGCTTTCGAGCGATTGGGCGACCAGCGCCGAAGTGCGATTTTCCTCGAAGCCGAGTTCGGGGTGAGCGTGAATGTCCTGGCGGGTGGCGTGCAGGTCGCTGGCCACATCATTGAGCCAGGCCAGAATGTGCTGATGTCGGGGCATGACAGTTCTCCTCGCGCGGGTGTTCCCGGTCTTTTTGTTCGGTCAGATTTCACGACACGTACAAGGCAGGTCGTGCTCACCGCCAGATAACCGCGAGATGCGCGCGAGGACAATCGAATGTGGTTCCACAGGGTGGAACCTGACTTCATCGAACCCTACAGGGGGATTGGGTTTTTTCAAGGACTGAGACGGCAGCCCTGGCGCTCGCTCAGCCATTGGGCTTTGTTTGTGCGGCCCATGCCGCTGACGGTGATGGTTTTGCTCGAAGGCTCATCGGCAAAGCGGCTGGTCGGCAGCCACTGTTTCACATAGCCACGGCAATACTCGGCGTCGTTATTCATCACGTAGCGGCACGAACAATATTCCTTGGCGGTGTAGGCGCTGATGATGTCGGGGAAGGCCCACAAATTTTCGCGCTCGTACCCGATCCAGCCGAGCAGCAATACAAGCAGCACCAGCAAGAAGCGCTTCATGGCTGCACCGCCTTCAGTACACGCTTGAGCAATTCGTTGTGCCGGTAGCTGCCGTCACGATCATCGGCGTAGCGCACGATCACCAGTTTTTCGCTGGGAATCACGTACAGCGCCTGCCCCCAATGGCCGAGGGCGGCGAAGGTGCCGGGCGGTGCGTCGGGCCAGGGCGATGGCGCGCCATCCGCCGGGCGATTGAGCCACCACTGACCGCCGGGTACGGCTTCGTCCTGCTGGGCCTTATAACCGGCGAACGGCTTGAGGTTGAAGGCGACCCAGTCCTTGGGCAGCAATTGCCGATCATTCCAGCGTCCGTCGCGGGCCATCAACAGACCGACTCGCGCCAGATCCCGCGCGGTGAGATAGGCGTAAGACGAAGCGACAAAAGTGCCGCTCGCATCCGTCTCCCACACCGCGCTGCGAATACCCAAAGGCTCGAACAGGGCTGTCCACGGATAGTCGGAATAACGCTGCGGGCCGACGATGGATTTCAACGCGGCCGCCAGCAGATTGCTGTCGCCGCTGGAATAACGGAAGGCCTGCCCCGGTTCCGCATAGGCATCGTGATCGGCAGTGAACGCGGCCATGTCGCGATGGCCACGGGTGTAAAGCATCGCCACCACCGAGGATTTCAGCGGGGCGTATTCGTAGTCTTCCTGCCAGTCGATTCCCGAGGCCCAGTGCAGCAGATCCGCGAGGGCGATGGCCGGGTGTTTTTCCAGCGCCGGGTAGAACTTCACGGCGGCGTCTTCAAGTTTGAACAGACCTTCGCCGTAAGCCACACCGAGCACGGTGGCCATCAGGCTTTTGCTGATCGACCAGGTCAAGTGCGGGGTGTCGGCGGTGGTCGGGCCGGCGTAGCGTTCGTAGATGACCTGGCCGTCGCGGATGATCAGCAAGGCGTCGGTGCGGATGCCTTGGCGGGTGGTGTCGTCGCGGGGTGGGAAGGCGTAGGTCTCAAGGTCTTTAATCGCTGTAATCTGCGGGCCGACCGGCCATTGCTCGTCTGGCCATTGTTCGGCCTGAACGGTGGCGCTGATCAGCAAAAGAAGCAGGGACAGGCCTTTGAACATGGTGAGGGCTCTTGGGGAGAACCTGCTGAGGGTAGTCGGGGTTTATGACAGATGTGTAGTGATGTTGAGGCCGCCTTCGCGAGCAGGCTCGCTCCCACAGTTTGATCGCACTCCAACTGAAGAAACTCGATTAACTGTGGGAGCGAGCCTGCTCGCGAAGAAGCCGGTCAGGCCTGCGCCAAAGCCTTGGCCAGCCGCTTGGCCCTGGCGCCCGAAGCCAATTGCATCACCGACTGATCGCGCTGCCACATCGCCGCCCACTCCGGATTGCCTCCAGCCAACGCCTGATCGATCTCCGGTTTCAACGAATCAAACTGCGCAAACAATCCACCCAACAACACATGCCCGGCCGGATTGTTAGGAGGCTGCCGACTGGCTTCCGCGCACCCTGCCAACAACGCCAGCAAACGCAATTGCAGTAACTGTGGCCAGTCGCTGTCCTGACCGACGCCATACAGCCAAGCGGTCATCGCACTCAGCACATAGACATCTTCCAGCGTGCGAAACGGTTTGACGTAAGCATCCCAACCGTCCCCCGCGAGCAACTCGCACAGCGCGCTATCAAGCTGCAGCCGGCCATGGCTGATGTCCGGCATCAGCGGCAGTGCCGGCAGTTTTTCCACCGTCACGCCGGGCTCGCCGGGATACACCACCGCCAGACTCAGGCGCGGCGTTCGACCGGGTTCTTCGCTGCGCGCGGCAATCAACAGCCAGTCCGCCGCATCGCCGGCGGTGACGAAATCCTTGCGCCCGCTCAGGCGCAAGTCGGTCAGCCGGGTCTGCATGTCGGCCGGGCGCAAGCTGCGTTGTTCAGTCGCACACAGCGCGCCGAGGCTCAGCGGTGCACTCGGCCACAGCATGCGCAACGCCGCCTGATAACCGACCAGAAACGCCAGCCCCGGCGTCGCCATCCGCCGCCCGCCCGCCATCGCCAATTCGAATGGCGTGACGTTGCCCAGTTCATGCAACAACGTCGCAAAACCCTCCGCCAGGTCAGCCACGGCGGGCAATCGTTCGCGGCTTTCGAGCAGATCTGACCAGGGCATAAGAGGCTCCTTGTGGGCTGTCATATAAGCATCACCAAACTTTCATGGCGATGACACCGGGGCTACATAGCCTGACTTTGCACAACACGGCTGCATAAAGAAAGTCGATCGGCTGCAACCCACGACGGGTTAAAGGCCCGTACGGAGATTCACATGACTCAGATCGCCCGCATCAGCGACACCGGCAATGAACGCCGTCTGCAAGCCGAACGCCTGATCGGCGCCGAGGCCTTGCAGCAAGCCCAAGCCTTGCGATTCAGCGTATTCAGCGGCGAATTCAACGCCAAGCTGAAAGGCGCAGAACTGGGTCTGGACATGGATGATTATGATGTTCACTGCAGCCACATCGGCGTGCGAGACCTGAACACCGGGCGCCTGGTGGCGACCACGCGGTTACTTGATCACACCGCCGCCAGCACCCTGGGCAAGTTCTACAGCGAAGAAGAGTTCAGCCTGCATGGCCTCGCCCATTTGAAAGGCCCGATCCTCGAAATCGGCCGCACCTGCGTCGACCCGGCCTACCGCAACGGCGGCACCATCGCCGTGCTGTGGGGCGAACTCGCCGAAGTGTTGAATCAGGGCGGTTACAGCTACCTGATGGGTTGCGCGAGCATTCCGATGCAGGACGGCGGCGTGCAGGCCCACGCGATCATGCAGCGTCTGCGTGAACGTTATCTGTGCACCGAACACTTGCGCGCCGAGCCGAAAAAGCCGTTGCCGACTCTGGATATTCCATCAAACGTGATCGCCGAAATGCCGCCGCTGCTCAAAGCCTATATGCGTCTGGGCGCGAAGATCTGCGGCGAGCCGTGCTGGGATGAAGATTTCCAGGTCGCCGACGTGTTCATCCTGCTCAAGCGCGACGAGCTCTGCCCACGCTACGCCAAACACTTCAAGGCGGCCGTGTAATGAGTCGCCTGCGGGTGTACGCGCGGATCGCGCGAGTGCTATTGGTGGTCTCGCTGGGCTTGAGCATGGCCACTGTCTTCGGCGTGTTCGAACGCATTGGCCTGGCGCATTCGATGGAACGCCGCCAACGCTGGTCGCGCTTCTTCATGGCGCGCCTGAGCAATGCCCTGCCCTTTCGTGTGAGCGTTCACGGTGAGCTGCCAAAACAGCCGATGCTGTGGGTCAGCAACCACGTTTCCTGGACGGACATTCCGCTGCTCGGCATGCTCACGCCGCTGTCGTTTCTATCCAAGGCCGAAGTGCGCACCTGGCCGGTGGCCGGTTGGCTGGCGGCCAAGGCTGGCAGCCTGTTCATCCGTCGCGGTTCGGGCGACAGCCAGTTGATCCGCAAGCAGATGACCCGTCACCTGCAAACCGATCACTCGCTGCTGATGTTCCCGGAAGGTACTACCACCGACGGCCGTTCGCTGCGTACTTTTCACGGTCGCTTGCTGTCGGCGGCGATTGATTCGCAAGTGATGCTGCAACCGGTGGCAATCCGTTATCTGCGTGACGGCGAAATCGATGCGCTGGCGCCGTTCATTGGTGACGATGATTTGCTGTCGCACCTGATGCGCTTGTTCAGCAATGATTGCGGCGATGTCGAGGTGCATCTGCTCAAGCCGATTGCCTGTCAGGGCCGGGAGCGCGCGGCGCTGGCGTTCGAAGCGCAGCAGGCGGTGCAGAAGGTGTTGTTTGGGGCGATCCCGGAAAAACAACAAGCCCCGATGCGTCCGGCTATCGCGGCCTGAATACCCGACCGCATACGCATGATCATTGTGGCGAGGGGATTTATCCCCGATCGGCTGCGCAGCAGTCGCAAATTTATGCACGCGATTTACCTGGCGAACCGCGATTGCAGAATTTGGGGCCGCTGCGCAACCCGTCGGGGATAAATCCCCTCTCCACAGGCTCATTCCTACATCAGATTTTCTGTAATCCGCAGTTCTGGGCAAAATCCTGAAGCTGCGGGTAGAACAACGCAAAGTCTTCACTGAGCGGCTCATACAACCGCCGCAACTCCTGCATCGCCCCCGCCAACTCTTCCGGCCGGGTCAGGCGCCGGGAGATCCCGCGCAACACCTGTTCCAGCACTTCAAACTCCTGATACGACCCCAACCAGTCATTGGCGACCATGTGCGGCGCAATCTTCGCCAGTCGCTCGGGCAGTTGCTGCTCGCGAGACAACACGCGATAAACATCAGCGGTGAACTGCTCCAACGGCTGATCGGCGTACAACCTCCAGTCCCGCGCCAGGCAATGGTCGAAAAACACATCAAGGACGATCCCGGCGTAACGTCGCCGGGTCTCGGAAAATCGCCCCAGCGCGATGTCCACCAAAGGATGGCGATCGGTAAAAACGTCAATCCGTCGGTGCAGTTGAATGGCCGCCTCGAGCTCCGGAGCAAACTGCCCTTGCAGCCGACCTTTGACGAAATCGCCATACAGGCTGCCGAGTAATTGCTCGGGGCGCTGGCCACCGAGGTGCAAATGTGCGAGATAGTTCATGGGCGCAGCTTAGCACTGCGCCTTCGTTTCAATACACTCAACGTATCGTTATAACCCGATATACCGATTTACGCGGTCGTAAGATCAAATTCATATTGGTATATCGCGAAGTACCGATTTAAAGTTCGCCTCATCGCGATATAGCGCTACAGACATCACGAGCCCAAGCCATGAACATCGACCTCGACGAAATAATAAAAGCCCTGGCACACCCAGTACGGCGAGACATCCTCATCTGGCTGAAAGACCCCAAAGCCCAGTTTCCGGAACAGATTCACAACCACGAGTACGGCATCTGCGCCGGGCAGATCGATCAACGCTGCGGCCTGTCGCAGTCGACCGTTTCCGCCCACCTCGCCACCCTGCAACGCGCCGGGCTGATCAGCAGCCAGAAGGCCGGGCAGTGGCACTTCTTCAAACGCAACGAGGACGTGATTCAGGCGTTCCTCGACGCCCTCGTCAAAGAGCTCAGCGCTCCCACAAGGAATTGATTTAAATGCCCCTCTCGCTACTCATCCTGGCCTTGAGCGCCTTCGCCATCGGCACCACCGAGTTCGTCATCATGGGCTTGCTGCCCGATGTGGCGGCCGACCTCGGTGTGTCGATCCCCGGCGCCGGCTGGCTGGTGACCGGTTACGCCCTGGGCGTGGCCATTGGTGCACCGTTCATGGCACTGGCCACCGCCAAACTGCCGCGCAAGGCTGCTCTGGTGGCGTTGATGGGCATTTTCATCGTCGGCAACCTGCTTTGCGCCATCGCCAGTGACTACAACGTGCTGATGTTTGCCCGTGTCGTCACCGCGTTGTGCCACGGTGCGTTCTTCGGTATCGGTTCGGTAGTGGCCGCAGGTCTGGTGGCACCGAACAAACGCGCTTCGGCAGTCGCTTTGATGTTCACCGGTTTGACCCTGGCGAACGTCCTTGGCGTGCCATTGGGCACCGCGTTGGGTCAGGAAGCCGGCTGGCGCTCGACCTTCTGGGCAGTGACGGTGATTGGTGTGATCGCTCTGATCGGCCTGATCCGCTTCCTGCCGGCCAAGCGTGACGAAGAAAAACTCGACATGCGCGCCGAACTCGCCGCCCTCAAAGGCGCCGGCATCTGGCTGTCGCTGAGCATGACCGCGTTGTTCGCAGCCTCCATGTTCACCCTTTTCACCTACGTTGCCCCGCTGCTCGGCGATGTCACCGGTGTCTCGCCAAAAGGCGTGACCTGGACCCTGCTGTTGATCGGCCTCGGTCTGACTGTTGGCAACATCATCGGCGGCAAACTGGCGGACAAACGCCTGGGCGCCACGCTGATCGGCGTGTTCGTGGCGATGGCCGTGGTTTCCACCGTGCTGAGCTGGACCAGCGTCTCGCTGATCCCGACTGAAATCACCCTGTTCCTCTGGGCCACCGCTTCTTTTGCTGCCGTACCAGCGCTGCAAATCAACGTAGTGACCTTCGGCAAGGCGGCGCCGAACCTGGTGTCGACCCTGAACATCGGCGCGTTCAACGTCGGCAACGCCCTCGGTGCCTGGGTCGGTGGCAGCGTCATCGCCCACGGTTTCGGCCTGACCAGCGTGCCTCTGGCCGCAGCAGCTTTAGCGGTACTCGCCCTGCTGGTGACCCTGATTACTTTCCGTCAGAACGGCAATGCCGATCTGGCCCCCGCTACCCACTGATTAACCACTTCACTGACGAGGGTTGTAGACATGGCAACTATTTTCGATCCGATCAAACTGGGCGACGTCGAGCTGTCCAACCGCATCATCATGGCGCCGCTGACCCGCTGCCGCGCCGACGAAGGCCGCGTGCCGAACGCGCTGATGGCCGAGTACTACGTGCAACGCGCCTCGGCTGGCCTGATCCTCAGCGAAGCCACTTCGGTGACGCCGATGGGCGTCGGCTACCCGGACACCCCGGGCATCTGGTCCAACGATCAGGTGCGCGGCTGGTCCAACGTGACCAAAGCCATTCACGGCGCTGGCGGCAAGATCTTCCTGCAACTGTGGCACGTCGGCCGGGTCTCCCACCCGTCGTACCTGAACGGCGAAGCGCCGGTCGCCCCAAGCGCCATCCAGCCTAAGGGCCACGTCAGCCTGGTGCGCCCAATGGCCGACTACCCAACCCCGCGTGCTCTGGAAACCGCTGAGATCGCCGACATTGTCGACGCCTACCGCACCGGTGCCGAAAACGCCAAAGCCGCCGGTTTCGACGGTGTGGAAATCCACGGCGCCAACGGCTACCTGCTCGACCAGTTCCTGCAAAGCAGCACCAACCAGCGCACCGACAACTACGGCGGCTCCCTGGAAAACCGTGCCCGCCTGTTACTGGAAGTGACTGACGCCGCCATCGAAGTCTGGGGCGCCGGCCGTGTCGGTGTGCACCTGGCACCGCGTGCCGACTCCCATGACATGGGCGACGACAATCTGGCTGAAACCTTCACTTACGTGGCTCGCGAGCTGGGCAAACGTGGCATCGCCTTCATCTGCTCCCGTGAGAAAGAAGGCGCCGACAGCCTCGGCCCGCAACTGAAAGAAGCGTTCGGCGGCCCGTACATCGCCAACGAGCGCTTCACCAAGGACAGCGCCAACGCGTGGCTGGCCAGCGGCAAGGCTGACGCCGTGGCGTTCGGTGTGCCGTTCATTGCCAACCCGGATCTGCCGGCGCGTTTGAAGGCCGATGCGCCGCTCAATGAAGCTCGCCCAGAGCTGTTCTACGCGAAAGGCCCGGTCGGCTACATCGACTACCCGACGCTGTAAGCCTTATTCAGTAAGAGGCAGGCAGAAACACAAAAGCCCCGACTCGCAAGAGCCGGGGCTTTTTCTTGGGCGCCCGATAGGGAGGCAGCTAACAACCGTTCACACACACGACACAAAATCCCTACAAAATACGTAGCTCGCTACATATAAACTGCGCGCCGCGAACGTATATAAAAGCAGGCCAATTGACACAAGCTGTGCCAATTACGCATTTTGTTTCATTTGCGCAGGCTGGGGCTCAGGCGCAGCATGTCCAACCCTGTATCGACCCAGCGCTCGGCTTCGGCGTGCAGTTCAAAGCTGTCTGGCGCCAACAGCCATCCATAGAGGAGGCCATCAATATAGGCATGAATGCTGATGGCTGCGCGGGCAGTGTCGAGATCGTCCGGCAACTGGCCGCGATTCACCGCATTACGCAGGGTCAGCCCGATACGCAGATTGCAATCGAGACTGGCCGCCCGGCGCTGCTGGCGCAAATCGCACATTTCATCGGTGAACTCGCACTTATGAAACAGAATTTCGTTGATGCGCCGGGTCTTCGGATCCAGCGCAACTTGATGAAACAAATGAATCAGCAGCTTGCGCATGCAGCCCAGCGGGTCGAGTTCGTCCTCGCTTTCACTGGCTTTGGCCAGTTCATCCAGCGGCTCATGCAAGCTGTCGAGCATGGCCTGGACCAGATCGGCCTTGTTGCTGAAATGCCAATAGATGGCGCCGCGAGTGACACCGGCCATTGTCGCGATATCCGCCAGGGTCGTGCGGGCCACGCCTCTTTCATAGAAGGCTTTCTCCGCCGCTTCCAGAATCTGGCTGCGGGTTTCTTGAGCTTCCTCTTTGGTACGACGGACCATGGCAGTAAAACCTCAAACAGGATGTCTCAGGGATGTCTGAATATCCGCTGAATAAAGAGGGGGCGATCTCTCGCGAATCGGCTCCCCGGCCTACAATTTCAAACCTTGCAACGACTTTTGTAACAGGGTGGGTACGCAGCCAAGGTATTTACAAACAACCATGAACGTAAGTATATTCCTTAGCAAGCTACTTATCCACCCAGCAAAATTTTTTTACCCTTACACACTTCTTGTGCGCTTCTCGCGCGCCTGACCCGAGGATCTTCATGCAATTCAAGCCAGCTGTTACCGCTCTGGTCACTGCCGTCGCCCTGGCATCGCTGCTCAGCGGATGTAAAAAGGAAGAAGCGGCCCCAGCCGCTCCGCCTCCTCAGGTCGGCGTCGTCACCCTTCAACCCCAAGCGTTCACCCTCACGTCTGAACTGCCGGGCCGCACCAGTGCGTTCCGCATCGCTGAAGTTCGACCGCAGGTCAATGGCATCATTCTCAAGCGTCTGTTCAAGGAAGGCGGCGACGTCAAAGCCGGCCAGCAGCTGTATCAGATCGATCCGTCGGTCTATGAAGCGACCCTGAAAAGCGCCGAAGCCAGCCTGCGTTCGACCAAGTCGATCTCCGACCGCTACAAGCAACTGGTCGATGAACAGGCCGTGAGCCGTCAGGAATACGACACCGCCGTGTCCAACCGCATGGAATCGGAAGCGTCGTTGCAGAGCGCGCAGATCAACGTGCGTTACACCAAGGTCTACGCGCCGATTTCCGGCCGTATCGGTCGCTCTTCGGTCACCGAAGGTGCGCTGGTCAGCAACGGCCAGACCGATGCGATGGCGACGATCCAGCAACTCGACCCGATCTACGTCGACGTCACCCAGTCCTCGGTGGAATTGCTGGAACTGCGCCGCGAGCTGGAAAGCGGTCGTCTGCAGAAGGCCGGCGACAACTCGGCGGCGGTCAAACTGACTTTGGAAGACGGCAGCCAGTACAAGCTCGACGGTAAGCTGGAATTCTCCGAAGTCACGGTCGACCCGACTACCGGCTCCGTGACCCTGCGTGCGGTATTCCCGAACCCGGATCACACCCTGCTGCCGGGCATGTTCGTCCGCGCCCAGTTGCAGGCCGGCGTCAACGCCGCCGCCATTCTGGCGCCGCAACAAGGCGTGACGCGTGACCTCAAAGGTACCCCGACCGCACTGGTCGTCGGCGCCGACAACAAAGTGGAGCTGCGTCAGCTCAAGGCCAGCCGCACCGTCGGCAGCCAGTGGCTGATCGAAGACGGCCTCAAGGCCGGCGATCGTCTGATCACCGAAGGGCTGCAATACGTCCGTCCGGGTGTGCAGGTGAACCCGAGCGAAGCGACTAACGTAGGCACAAAGAACCCGGCCCCCGCTCAAGCAGCTGACAAAGCCGCTGGCGGCAAAGGGGAGTAACTCATGTCGAAATTTTTTATCGACCGTCCGATTTTCGCCTGGGTAATAGCCTTGGTGATCATGCTGGTCGGGGCTCTATCGATCCTCAAGTTGCCGATCAACCAATACCCGAGCATTGCGCCACCGGCCATTGCGATCTCCGTGACCTACCCGGGCGCTTCGGCGCAAACCGTGCAGGACACCGTGGTTCAGGTGATCGAGCAGCAACTCAACGGTATCGACAACCTGCGTTATGTGTCGTCGGAAAGTAACTCCGACGGCAGCATGACCATCACCGCGACCTTCGAGCAAGGCACCAACTCCGACACCGCGCAGGTTCAGGTTCAGAACAAGCTGAACCTGGCCACCCCGCTGTTGCCGCAGGAAGTGCAGCAACAAGGTATCCGCGTGACCAAGGCAGTGAAAAACTTCCTGCTGGTGATCGGCGTGGTCTCGCGTGACGGCAGCATGAACAAGGACGACCTGTCCAACTACATCGTGTCGAACATGCAGGATCCGATCTCGCGCACTGCCGGTGTCGGTGACTTCCAGGTCTTCGGTGCCCAGTACGCGATGCGCATCTGGCTCGACCCGGCCAAGTTGAACAAGTACAACCTGACCCCGTCTGACGTGAGCACCGCGATCTCGGCGCAGAACGTTCAGGTTTCCTCCGGTCAACTCGGCGGTTTGCCAGCGCTGCCTGGCCAGCAACTGAACGCCACAATCATCGGCAAGACCCGTCTGCAAACTGCCGAGCAGTTCAAGGCGATCCTGCTGAAGGTCAACCAGGACGGTTCGCAAGTACGTGTCGGCGATGTCGCTGACGTGGGCCTGGGTGGTGAAAACTCCAGCATTTCCGCTCAGTTCAACGGCAGCCCGGCTTCCGGTCTGGCAGTGAAACTGGCCAACGGTGCCAACGCCCTCGACACCGCCAAAGCGCTGCGCAAGACGATTGACGATCTCAAGCCGTTCTTCCCGCAAGGCATGGAAGTGGTGTTCCCGTATGACACCACTCCAGTGGTGACCGAATCGATCAAGGGTGTGATTGAAACCCTGGTCGAAGCGATCGTGCTGGTGTTCCTGGTGATGTTCCTGTTCCTGCAGAACTTCCGCGCCACTGTCATCACCACGATGACCGTGCCGGTGGTATTGCTGGGTACGTTCGGCATCCTTGCCGCCGCAGGCTTCAGCATCAACACCCTGACCATGTTCGGTATGGTGCTGGCCATCGGCTTGCTGGTGGACGACGCCATCGTCGTGGTGGAAAACGTCGAGCGGGTGATGGCCGAAGAAGGCCTGTCACCGAAGGAAGCGACCAAGAAGTCCATGGGCCAGATCCAGGGCGCACTGGTCGGTATCGCCCTGGTTCTGTCGGCAGTACTGTTGCCGATGGCGTTCTTCAGCGGTTCCACCGGTGTGATCTACAAGCAGTTCTCGATCACCATCGTCTCGGCCATGGCCCTGTCGGTACTGGTTGCACTGATTTTCACCCCGGCGCTGTGCGCCACCATGCTCAAGCCCATTGCGAAAGGTGAGCACGGTACGCCGAAAAAAGGCTTCTTCGGCTGGTTCAACCGCAATTTCGACCGTGGCGTCAGAAGTTATGAGCGCGGTGTCGGCAATATGCTGCAGCGCAAGGCCCCGTACCTGCTGGCGTACTTGCTGATCGTCGTCGGCATGATCTGGCTGTTCACCCGCATCCCAACCGCGTTCCTGCCGGAAGAAGACCAGGGCGTACTGTTCGCTCAGGTACAAACCCCGGCCGGCTCCAGTGCCGAACGTACTCAAGTCGTGATAGACGAGATGCGTACCTACCTGCTGGATAAAGAAGCGGGTGCGGTGTCCTCGGTGTTTACCGTGAACGGCTTCAACTTTGCCGGTCGTGGTCAGAGTTCCGGTCTGGCGTTCATCATGCTCAAGCCTTGGGGCGAGCGTGACGCAAACAACAGTGTGTTCGCACTCGCACAGCGTGCCCAGCAACACTTCTTCAGCTTCCGCGACGCGATGGTGTTTGCTTTCGCCCCGCCTGCGGTACTGGAGTTGGGTAACGCCACCGGTTTCGACGTGTTCCTGCAAGACCGTGCCGGTATCGGTCACGAAAAACTGATGGAAGCACGTAACCAGTTCCTCGGCCTCGCGGCACAGAGCAAGGTGCTCTACCAGGTGCGTCCGAACGGCCTGAACGACGAACCGCAATACCATCTGGAAATCGACGACGAGAAAGCCCAGGCCCTTGGCTTGAGCCTCTCCGACATCAACAGCACCCTGTCGATCTCCTTCGGTAGTAGCTACGTCAACGACTTCATCGACCGTGGTCGGGTGAAGAAGGTTTACGTGCAAGGTCAGGCCGGTGCTCGCATGAGCCCTGAAGACCTGAAGAAATGGTACGTGCGCAACAGCGCCGGGACCATGGTGCCGTTCTCCGCTTTCGCCAAGGGCGAGTGGATCTACGGTTCGCCGAAACTGGCCCGATATAACGGCGTGGAAGCGATGGAGGTGCTCGGTTCTCCGGCACCGGGTTATTCCACCGGTGATGCGATGGCCGAAGTCGAAGCGATTGCCAAGAAGTTGCCGGCCGGTGTCGGTATCTCCTGGACGGGTCTGTCCTATGAGGAACGTCTGTCCGGCTCGCAAGCGCCTGCGCTGTACGCCCTGTCGCTGCTGATGGTGTTCCTGTGTCTGGCGGCGCTGTATGAAAGCTGGTCGATTCCGATTGCGGTCATGCTCGTGGTGCCGTTGGGGATCATCGGTGCGTTGATGGCCACCAGCCTGCGCGGTCTGTCCAACGACGTGTACTTCCAGGTGGGCCTGTTGACGACCATCGGTCTTGCGGCTAAAAACGCCATTCTGATCGTCGAATTCGCCAAAGAGCTGCACGAGCAAGGGCGCAGTCTGCGCGATGCGGCGATTGAAGCGTGCCGCATGCGTCTGCGACCGATCATCATGACGTCGCTGGCCTTCGTACTCGGTGTTGTACCGTTGGCGATCTCCACGGGCGCCGGCTCAGGCAGTCAACATGCGATCGGTACTGGCGTAATTGGCGGTATGCTCACGGCCACAATCCTGGCGATCTTCTGGGTCCCACTGTTCTTCGTCACTGTGTCGTCCATAGGCCAGCGCAAAAACGCCGACCAGGATGACACCAAAGAAACTCCTAAAGAGGCTGGCCAATGAGCAAGTCGCTACTCTCCATCGCAGTCGCCGCCTTCGTGCTGAGCGGTTGCTCGCTGATACCTGATTATCAGCAGCCTGAGGCCCCGGTCGCAGGCCAGTACCCGCAAGGGCCGGCGTACTCGCCGGCCCAGGCACCGGCGCAGGCCGCTGCCGAGCAGGGCTGGAAGCAGTTTTTCCATGACCCAGCCCTGCAACAGCTGATCCAGGTTTCGCTGGAAAACAACCGCGACCTGCGCGTCGCGGCACTGAACATCGACGCCTACGCGGCTCAATACCGCATCCAGCGCGCCGACCTGTTCCCGGCGGTTTCGGCCAATGCCAGCGGCAGCCGTCAGCGAGTGCCGGCGCGTGCCTCGCAGACCGGTGAAGCGGGCATCACCAGCTCCTACTCCGCCACTGTCGGCATCAGTGCCTACGAACTCGATCTGTTCGGTCGGGTTCGCAGCCTGAGCGAACAAGCGCTGCAACAATACTTCGCCACTGAAGAAGCACGCCGCAGCACCCAGATCAGTCTGGTTGCCAGCGTCGCCAATGCTTATCTGACCTGGCAAGCGGACAAAGAACTGCTCAAGCTGACTCAGGACACCCTCGGTGCCTTCGAAGAAAGCTACAAGCTGACCAGCCGCAGCAATGAAGTCGGTGTCGCGTCGGCACTGGACCTGGCGCAGTCGCGTACCTCGGTTGAAAACGCTCGTGCTCAACTGGCGCGTTATACCCGTCAGGTGGCTCAGGATGAAAACAGCCTGACCTTGCTGCTCGGCACCGGTATCCCGGCCAATCTGCAAGCGGCCAAACCGCTGTCTGACGACCTGCTCAGCGACGTGCCGGCCGGTCTGCCATCGGATCTGCTGCAACGTCGTCCGGACATCCTGCAAGCCGAGTACAACCTGAAGGCCGCCAACGCCAACATCGGCGCAGCCCGTGCAGCGTTCTTCCCGAGCATCAGCCTGACCGCCAACGCGGGCAGCCTGAGCCCGGACCTCTCCGGTCTGTTCAAGGGTGGTTCGGGGACGTGGCTGTTCCAGCCGCAGATCAACCTGCCGATCTTCAACGCCGGCAGCCTGCGCGCCAGCCTCGACTACGCCAAGATCCAGAAGGACATCGGCGTGGCGAACTACGAGAAGGCGATTCAAACCGGCTTTCAGGAAGTCGCCGACGGCCTGGCCGCGCGCCAGACCTATACCGAGCAGTTGCAGGCACAGCGTGACTTTGTGCAGGCCAACCAGGATTACTACCGCCTGGCCGAACGTCGCTATCGTATCGGCGTCGACAGCAACCTGACCTTCCTCGATGCCCAGCGTCAGCTGTTCAGCGCCCAACAAGCGCTGATCACCGACCGCCTCGCGCAGCTGACCAGTGCGGTCAACCTGTACAAGGCCCTGGGGGGTGGCTGGAATGCGCAAACCGCGCAGAACGAACCGCTGAAAGAAGAAGCACCGAAGATGAAGTTGTTCTGATTATCGGGTGAACACAAGGAGCCCACCGTTTGGTGGGCTTTTTGTTGTCTACCAGAAAGGGATGTTGCCTGGGCTGCCCCCTTCGCGTCACCACAAAACCCGGCTCAATCTTGCGTTCGATAATCGCCCAAAACCCGCTTTCCCCGATTGAAACCCCGCCTCCGCGCCCCGCACCATTCACTTCACAAAACCAATAACAACAGGTTCGACACCATGCCCCCGCGCCCTGCCCTGTCCGGCTGATCGCCGCCGCTTTATCCCCGAATCTGCAACTTCATGTTTGCCCCCGAAAGCGGCGGCAACGGATCCCGTTCGACTCAAAAAAACAAAAAGAGAATCTGCAATGACACATCCCACTGCGCCGTACGCATTACCCAGCCTGATCGCGCTTGCACTGGCCGGCGTCGCCCTGCCCGCCGCGGCTGAAGAAGCCGGGTTTGTCGAGGGCGCCAAGGTCAATCTGAACCTGCGCAACTTCTACATCAACCGCAACTTCACCAACCCGACCAAGGCCCAGGGCAAGGCTGAAGAGTGGACGCAGAGCTTCATCCTCGACGCAAAATCCGGCTTCACCCAAGGCACCGTTGGGTTCGGCATGGACGTACTCGGTTTGTATTCGGTGAAACTCGATGGCGGCAAAGGCACCGGCGGCACCCAGTTGCTGCCGCTGGATCACGATGGCCGCCCGGCAGACAATTTCGGCCGTACCAACGTTGCGTTCAAGGCCAAGCTGTCGCAGACCGAAGTGAAGGTCGGCGAGTGGATGCCGGTACTGCCGATCCTGCGTTCGGACGACGGTCGATCGCTGCCGCAAACCTTTCGTGGCGGCCAGATCACCTCGAAGGAAATCGACGGCCTGACCCTCTACGGCGGCCAGTTCCGCGCCAACAGCCCGCGCGACGACAGCAGCATGAGCGACATGTCGATGACCGGCAAAGCCGCGTTTACCTCCGATCGCTTCAACTTTCAGGGCGGCGAATATGTGTTCAACGAAAAACGCACGCAGATCGGTCTGTGGAACGCCGAACTCAAGGACATTTACAGCCAGCAGTACGTCAACCTGATCCACAGCCAGCCACTGGGCGACTGGACGCTAGGTGCCAACCTCGGCTTTTTCTACGGCAAGGATGACGGCAGCGCCCGCGCCGGTGATCTGGACAACAAGACCTGGTCGGGCATGTTCTCGGCCCGATACGGCGGCAACACCTTCTACGTCGGCCTGCAGAAACTCACCGGCGACAGCGCGTGGATGCGCGTCAACGGCACCAGCGGCGGCACGCTGGCCAACGACAGCTACAACGCCAGTTACGACAATGCGCAGGAACGCTCATGGCAGGTGCGTCACGACTACAATTTTGTCGCCCTCGGCATTCCCGGCCTGACCCTGATGAACCGCTACATCAGCGGCGACAACGTGCACACCGGGACCATCACCGATGGCAAGGAATGGGGCCGCGAATCGGAACTGGGCTACACCGTGCAAAGCGGCGCGCTCAAGGACTTGAACGTCAAATGGCGCAACTCGACCATGCGCCGCGATTTCAGCAACAACGAGTTCGATGAGAACCGCTTGATCGTCAGCTATCCGATCAGCTTGCTGTAACGCAGCTAGTGCATAAAAAGACATATCAGCGAGCCATCCGTCATTTAGGCTGGCACTTCGCGGGCGGTCGATTAGAGTAGAAAACACCTGAAGGACTCAGGTGTTTCACTCTTCCCGCTTCCGTTATCTGTTGATGTTGGTCCCCAAGACTTGAGCCAGGCTGTCATCGGAAGACACTGTTGATCACCGGAGGACCGCCTCATGATCACTCGAGGCAACGCAGCACCAGACTGGGATGCCAAGGCGTACCAGCAATTTTCTCGTCTAAGGCAACGCCCGGTAAACGAACTGCTTGACCGTGTCGAGCTGAATAATCCCAAACGTATTTATGACCTCGGCTGCGGCACCGGCATTGCCACGCAGCTATTGGCCCAGCGCTGGCCGAGCGCGCAATTGCACGGTGTCGACAGTTCCGCGCAAATGCTCAACGAGGCTCGCCGGCTGCCGATCAACGCCACATGGAAACATTGCGACTTGCTCGATTGGCAGCCCGAGCAACCAGCCGACCTGCTTCTCGCCGCCGCTGTTCTGCACTTCATTGATGGCCACGACACCGTGCTGCCGCGCCTGCTCGGCCAACTCAATCCGGGCGGTTGTCTGGCGGCGCATATGCCCGACTGGCGCGATGCGTTGTGGTATCGGCTGATGCTCGACACCCTCTATGACGCTGGCCCCGGCCGTACGCCGCTCGGCACCGCGCAACTGCGTGAGCGCATGGCGGCGCGGCCGTTACTGTCGTTGCAGGATTATTACCGCTTGCTCGCGCCAATGACCCAATCGCTGGATATCTGGGAGACCGAGCAATTGCAGGTGGTCGACGGCAAATCGCCGGTGTATGACTGGGTGAAGGTCTCGGCGCTGCGGCCGGTGATGCAAGCGCTGAACTCAGAGGAGCAGTCGCGGTTCATCTACCGCTACCTGATGCGGGTGCATGCGCATTATCCGCAGGAGGGTGATGGGCATACGTTGTTTCCGTTCAAGCGGATATTTATTGTCGCCCGTGTCTGATTTGTCGCATCCGCTACCGCTATCGCGAGCAGGCTCACTCCTACAGGGGAACGCATTCCAAATGTGGGAGTGAGCCTGCTCGCGGTGGCGTCGGACCGGCCAACGACTAATCCCGGGATTCGACTCCTAGCTCATCCCACACCGATTCCGCCAGGTGGAACGTCGCATTCGCCGCCGGAATCCCGCAATAGATCGCGCTCTGCATGATCACTTCCTTGATCTCGCCACGGCTCACGCCGTTGTTGGCCGCTGCGCGCAAATGCAGTTTGAGTTCACCTTCGCGGTTCATGCCGATCAGCATGGCGATGGTGATCAGGCTGCGGGTATGCCGAGGCAAGCCCGGACGTGTCCAGATATCGCCCCAGGCGTGACGGGTGATCATCTCCTGGAATTCCGAGTTGAACTCGGTCAGCGTGGTCAGGCTGCGATCGACATGGGCATCGCCCAACACCGCTCGGCGTACCTGCATGCCATCGTCGTAACGTTGTTTCTCGTCCACAAAAACTTCCTCACTTAGCCTGCAAAAACGCCAACACGCGATCACTGAAATCAGCGCCGGCTTGCACGTTGGACAAATGCGCCGCATAGAACTCGGCATACTCGGCGCCGCGCACATGCTCCTGAATGAAATGCCCGCCGGACGGCGGTGTCACCGCATCTTCAGTACCGGCGATCACCAGCAACGGCACATTGATCGAAGACAACTGCTCGCGGAAATCCGCATCACGTACCGCCGCGCAATTGGCCGCGTAGCCTTCAGGATGAGTGGCCGCGAGCATGTCGGTAATCTGCTTGGCCGCGGCCGGATGAGCCTGCGAAAAATCCGGCGTAAACCAACGCGCAATCGACGCGTCACGCAGGGCAACCATGGCTGCCGCGCCGTCGCGCAGTACGGTTTCAATACGCGGGTTCCACACCGATGGATCGCCGATTTTCGCTGCGGTGTTGCACACAATCAGCTTGTTCAGACGCTCGCTGGCATTGATCCCCAGCCACTGACCGATCAAGCCGCCCATCGACAGTCCGCAAAAATGCGCGCGCTCGATGTGCAGCGCATCCAGCAAGCCAAGCACGTCATGGCCCAATTGCTCGATGCTGTAAGGCCCCGGCGTCACCAGCGATTGGCCGTGGCCACGGGTGTCGAAACGCAGCACGCGAAAGTGTTCGGTAAACGCCGGCATTTGCGCGTCCCACATGTGCAGATCGGTGCCCAGCGAGTTGGACAGCACCAGCACCGGCGCATCGACCGGGCCTTCCAATTGATAGTGCAGTTCGCCATCGGCGAGTTGAACGAAAGCCACAGCCCTCTCCTTCAGACAGTCAACGCGTTGTGTTCGGCCACCGCTCGCTCGACCCAGACTTGCGCCTGGCCGAGGTAATGGGCGGGGTTCAACAGATGATCCAGTTCAGCGGCGCTCAGTTCGGCGGTGACTTTCGGCTCGTCACCGAGTACGGCACGCAAGTGGCGCTGTTCGGCCACCGCACGTTTGCAGCATTGTTCGAGCAGGTGATGCGCGGTGTCGCGGCCGACCCGTTGCGCGAGGACGATGCTCACCGCTTCGGCCAGCACCAGCCCTTGGGTCAATTCGAGATTGCGCGCCATGCGTGCGGCGTCGACTTCCAAACCGTCGGCCAATAATCGCGCCTGTTGCAGCGATCCCGAAACGAGGCAGCAGATTTCCGGCAGGGTTTCCCATTCGGCATGCCACAGGCCGAGGCTGCGTTCGTGCTCTTGTGGCATCGCACTGAACAATGTCGACACCAGCCCCGGCACGCGCGTCGCCGCGCCGATCAACACCGCCGCGCCCACCGGATTACGTTTGTGCGGCATGGTCGAGGAACCGCCCTTGCCCGGCGCCGACGGTTCGAAGACTTCCGCCGCTTCGGTCTGCATCAACAAACTGATGTCGCGACCGAGCTTACCGAGGCTCCCGGCGATCAAACCAAGCGCCGCGCCAAACTCGACGATGCGATCACGCTGGGTGTGCCATGGCTGTTCCGGCAGGGTCAGTTGCAGTTCCTCAGCCAAGGCCTGAGCGATCGGCAATGCCTGCTCGCCCAGCGCCGCGAGGGTGCCCGACGCGCCGCCGAATTGCAGCACCAGCAGACGCGGCTTGAGTTCGCGCAGACGCTGACGGCTGCGAGTCACAGCCCCCAGCCATCCGGCGATTTTCATGCCTAGGGTCACCGGTGTCGCGTGTTGCAACCAGGTGCGCCCGGCCAGCGGCGTAGCCGCATGACGCTGCGCTTGAGTGGCGAGTGAATCGGCGAGTTGCGCCAATTCCCCTTCGATCAAACCCAGCGCCTGACGCAATTGCAGAACCAGCCCGGAATCCATCACATCCTGACTGGTTGCGCCCAAATGCACATAACGCTCGGCCTCGGCATCGGTGGCAGCAATCTGCTTGCCCAGCGCCTTGACCAGCGGAATGGCCGAATTACCGGCTGTGGCAATTGCCTCGCCCAGCGCCGCGAAGTCGTACAGCTCAGCGCTGCACGCGTTGGTTATCGGCGCAACAGCGGACGCTGGAATCAGTCCGACCCGAGCCTCGGCCCGGGCCAGCGCTGCTTCGAAGTCGAGCATTGCCTGGACGCGGCCCTGATCGCAGAACACCTCGCGCATATCGCGGGCAGTGAAGTAGGCATCAAACAATTGATTGCCCGGTCGCTGGGTCATAAACAGTCCTTGCCGGCGCGGGCCATGGCGGCCCGCGCGCATCGGTTTAGAGATCGTGGTGCAAATATTTCGCCTGTTTCGGCAGACGCAGACTGAACAGGAATGCCACCGCCATCATCAGCGTGACGTACCAGTAAAAGGCGTTTTCCATGCCGCCGGCCTTCAGACTCAGAGCAACGAATTCCGCCGACCCACCGAAGATCGCGTTGGCCACCGCATACGCCAGACCTACGCCAAGGGCGCGGACTTCCGGCGGAAACATTTCGGCTTTCACCAGGCCGCTGATCGAGGTGTAGAAACTGACAATGGCCAGCGCAATGGTGATCAGTACAAAAGCCAGAAACGGACTGCTGACGCCCTTCAGGCTGAGCAGGATCGGCACGGTGAACAGCGTACCCAGCGCGCCGAACCAGAGCATCGAGTTACGTCGGCCAATTTTGTCGGCAAGCATGCCGAACAGCGGTTGCATGCACATATACAAGAACAGCGCGCCGGTCATGATGTAGCTGGCGGTCTTGGCGTGCATGCCGGCAGTGTTCACCAGATATTTCTGCATGTACGTGGTGAAGGTGTAGAAAATCAGCGAGCCACCGGCGGTATAACCCAGCACAGTGATAAACGCGGCTTTGTGATCGCGAAACAGCGCCCGGATGCTGCCTGCGTCCTTGTTCTCGCGCATTTCCTTGCTGGTGGTTTCTTTCAGCGAACGACGCAGGAACAGCGAAATCAACGCCGCCACCGCACCGACCACGAACGGAATCCGCCAGCCGTAGGCGCGCAGGTCATCTTCGGTGAGGAACTGCTGAAGCACCACCACCAAGGATACCGCCAGCAATTGCCCGCCAATCAACGTCACGTACTGAAACGAGGCAAAGAATCCGCGCTGGCCCTTGAGCGCAACTTCACTCATGTAAGTCGCGGTGGTGCCGTATTCGCCACCCACCGACAAACCTTGCAGCAGACGTGCGAACAGCAACAGCACCGGCGCCCAGACGCCGATGTCCTTGTAGGTCGGCAGACAGGCGATCAGCAATGAGCCGAAGCACATCATCAGAATCGAGATCAGCATCGAGTTCTTGCGCCCGTGCTTATCCGCCACGCGCCCGAAGATCCAGCCACCAATCGGTCGCATCAGAAAACCGGCAGCGAACACACCGGCGGTGTTGACCAGTTGTACCGTCGGGTTGTCGGAAGGGAAAAACGCCGGGGCAAAATAGATCGCGCAGAAGGCGTAGACGTAGAAGTCGAACCATTCGACGAGGTTGCCGGACGAAGCGCCGACAATGGCGAAGATGCGCTTACTGCGCTCTTCACCGGTGTAATGGGCTGTGGTGGTTGTCATTGTTTTTCACTCGATAGGGACAGTGAGAGTCTAGACACACTTTGCAACAGTCCCGTTCCACATTGGCTCGGTAACACAGGCCACGCCTATGAAAGCGGGCTTTGTGGCGAGGGGATTTATCCCCGATGGGCTGCGAAGCAGCCCCAAGACCGGCGATCACGGTGCAATAGATTTACCGCGCTCTGGGGTTTTGCGAGTGCTGCGCACTCGGTCGGGGATAAATCCCCTCACCACAAAACTCACTCCACTGGAATAGCGGTGTTCTTTCAATAATCGAAGAACACCGTCTCGGCGTCAGTGCCCTGCAAAATCACGTTCCACTGATAAACCCCCGACGCATCGGGCTTTGCCAGCAACGTCGTGCGGCGCTCGGCCGGCACACATTCCAGCAGCGGGTCATTCACGTTCGCCGGCTCGCCGTCAAAATAGATCCGCGTCAACAAGTGCTTCACCAACCCGCGAGCAAACACCAACACCACCAGATGCGGCGCCTGGGTCGAGCCCTTCAAACCCTCGACCGTGCCTGGCTTGATCGTGGTGAAACGGAAACGCCCTTCGGCATCCACCGGCACCCGACCAAAACCTTCGAAGTGCGGGTCCAACGGTTTGTCCTGCTCGTCTTCCGGATGGTCGTATTTGCCGGCGGCGTTGGCTTGCCAGACTTCAAGCATGGCGTCATTAACCACATCGCCGTTGCCATCGACGACTTGTCCGGTGATCGCCACACGCTCGCCGAGGGTCAGTTCATTGGCGAGGTTTTCACGGTTCAGCCAGGTCAGACCGATGTGGTAGTAAGGCCCGACGGTGTGGGACGTGGTCGCATTCAGGGTCATCTTATTTCTCCATCGGCGTGGCATCACGGCCGCGCAACACGATGTCCCAACGGTAACCGAGGGCGTAGGACGGAATGGTTTTTTCCAGATCGAAAGCAGCGATCAGGCGTTCCTTGGCGGACGTATCCGGTACGCAGTTGTAGATCGGGTCGTAGGCCAGCAACGGGTCGCCGGGGAAATACATCTGCGTCACCAAGCGGGTCAGTATGCTCGGCCCGAACAACGAGAAATGGATGTGCGCCGGGCGCCAGGCGTTGTGGTGGTTACCCCACGGATAGGCGCCGGGCTTGATGGTCTGGAACTGATACCAGCCATCGGCGTCGGTCACGGTGCGACCGGTGCCGGTGAAGTTCGGGTCCAGCGGCGCATCGTGCAGGTCGCGTGGGTGGTTGTAGCGGCCGGCGGCGTTGGCCTGCCAGATTTCTACGAGAATCCCCGGCACCGGCAAGCCGTTTTCGTCGAGCACACGGCCGTGGATGATGATCCGCTCGCCCTGTGGTTCGCCGTCATGCTGGGCGGTCAGGTCGTTGTCCTTTTCGGCCACACGCTCGGCGCCGATGGTCGGGCCAGTGATTTCCGACAGCGAGTGGGGCAGAAACACCAACGGCTTGGAGGGCGAGCGCAAATTGGTGGATTGATACGTCGGGTGCAGGTACTCAGGCTGGGTGCCTTCCTGCGGACGACGGTAGCCAGGCTTGTCAGTCATTTCGCTTTCCTCTGTTCTTATTCGTCACGGCTTGCGTCAGACGCGTTCGATGGCCAAGGCAAGTCCTTGGCCGACACCGACGCACATAGTCGCCAGACCTTTCTTGCCACCGGTCTTTTCCAGCTGATGCAGCGCCGTCAGCACCAGGCGCGCGCCGCTCATGCCCAACGGGTGACCCAAGGCAATCGCGCCGCCATTCGGGTTGACCTGCGCGGCGTCGTCCGCCAAGCCGAGTTCACGCAGCACCGCCAAACCCTGGCTGGCAAACGCTTCGTTGAGTTCGATCACATCGAAATCGCTGACCGCCACACCTAGACGCTCGATCAGTTTACGCACCGCTGGCACCGGGCCGATGCCCATTACCCGTGGCGCGACACCGGCACTGGCCATGCCCAGCACTTTGGCGCGGGCGGTCAAACCGTGTTTTTTCACCGCTTCGGCCGAGGCCAGAATCAGCGCGGCGGCGCCGTCGTTCACGCCCGAGGCATTGCCGGCGGTGACAGTCTTGTCCGGGCCGTTGACCGGTTTCAGTTTGGTCAGCGCTTCGATCGTTGTGTCTGCGCGCGGGTGTTCATCTTGGCTGACCACCGTTTCGCCCTTCTTGTGGGCGATCCGTACTTCGACGATTTCTTCAGCGAAGTAGCCGGCGGCCTGCGCGGCGGCTGTCCGTTGCTGACTGCGCAGGGCGAAAGCGTCCTGATCCTCACGGGAAACTTCGTAATCGTCAGCGACGTTGTCCGCGGTCTGCGGCATCGCGTCGACGCCGTACTGCGCTTTCATCAAAGGGTTGATGAAGCGCCAGCCGATGGTGGTGTCTTCCAGTTTCATATTGCGTGAGAACGCTGCATCAGCCTTGCCCATCACGAACGGTGCGCGGGACATCGACTCGACGCCGCCGGCAATCGCCAGCTCCATCTCGCCGCTGGCGATGGCGCGAAACGCCGTGCCGATCGCATCCATGCCCGAAGCGCAGAGGCGATTGAGGGTCACGCCGGGCACGGTTTCCGGCAGGCCTGCCAGCAGCAGCGCCATGCGTGCGACGTTGCGGTTGTCTTCGCCAGCCTGGTTGGCGCAGCCGAGGAACACCTCGTCGATTGCACTCCAGTCCACCGACGGGTTGCGTTCCATCAGCGCCTTGATCGGCACAGCGGCCAGATCGTCGGCGCGAACGGCGGACAAACCACCGCCGAAACGGCCGATGGGGGTACGAATCGCATCGCAGATATAAACGTCACGCATCATGCTTCTCCCGGTGCCTGACCGTGCGCCGCAGCGGTGCGCGCTTCGAGATCACGCAACGCAGTCAGCTCGACCTGGGTCGGCTCGGCGGTTTGTTCAACATTGTCGGCAAAGCGGATCGCCCAACCGGTAGCGGCAACCACTTGCTCGCGGGTCACGCCCGGGTGCAGTGCGGTGACCACGAATTCGTGAGTGCCCTCCTCCGGTTCCATGATGCACAGGTCGGTGATGATGCCGACCGGACCGGCGCCCGGCAGGCCCAGTCGCTTGCGCGAATCGCCGCCCTCACCATGGCCGACCGAGGTGATGAAATCGAGCTTGTCGACAAACGAGCGCGCCGACTGTTTAAGGATGATCAGTACACTCTTCGCCGAGCCGGCAATCTCCGGCGCGCCGCCGGCTCCCGGCAGACGCACTTTCGGCGAATGGTAATCGCCGACCACAGTGGTGTTGATGTTGCCGAAACGGTCGACCTGCGCCGCGCCGAGAAAACCGACGTCGATGCGTCCGCCCTGCAACCAATAGCGAAAAATCTCACCGGTCGGCACGACGGTGTCAGCGGTTTCCGCCAACTCGCCGTCACCGATGGACAGCGGCAGTACGCTTGGTTTGGCGCCAATCGGGCCGGATTCGTAAATCAGCACCACGTCCGGCGATGAAGTCAGGCGCGCGAGGTTGGCGGCTTTCGACGGCAAGCCGATGCCAACGAAGCACACCGAGCCGTTCTTCAGGCGACGGGCTGCGGCGACGGTCATCATTTCATTAGTGGTGTAAGTCATTACTTGGCCTCCGAAGCAGCGGCCAACTTGGCCTGGAACTCGCTGAAATCAGCGCAGCCATGGATGTATTCGTTGATCCACGCGGTAAACGTCTCACGGTCGCGGGCAATCGGGTCCCACGCCTGATAGAAACGATTGTCACGCTCGGTGTAACCGTGGGCGTAGGAAGGATGCGCGCCACCCGGGACGTGACAGACCGCGCTCAAGGCCCAGGTCGGCAGCACGCAGGCGTTCATCGGTGCGTTGAGGTTGTCGACGATTTCCTCGACGGTAACGATGCAGCGTTTGGCGGCCAGTGCGGCTTCTTTCTGCACGCCGAGAATGCCCCACAGCAACACGTTGCCTTGGCGGTCGGCTTTCTGCGCGTGGATCACAGTGACGTCCGGGCGCACCGATGGCACCGCCGCCAGCACTTCACCGGTGAATGGGCAGGTGACGGATTTGATCAGCGGGTTGACCTTCGGCAGGTCGGAGCCGGCGTAGGCGCGCAGCACAGCGAACGGCAGGCCGGAAGCGCCGGCGACGTAGGCATTGGCCAGGTCGGCGTGGCTGTGTTCTTCGATTTCCAGCGGGTGCGGCCATTGTTTCTCGACAGCATCGCGCAGACGATGCAGCGAACCCACACCCGGATTGCCACCCCAAGAGAAGATCAGCTTGCGCGCACAGCCGGCGCCGATCAGTTGGTCGTAGATCAGGTCAGGCGTCATCCGCACCAGGGTCAGATCTTTCTTGCCCTGACGAATGATCTCATGACCCGCCGCCGTAGGGATCAGGTGAGTGAAGCCTTCGAGCGCAACGGTGTCGCCGTCGTTGACGAATTGCTTCACCGCGTCGTGCAGCGAAAGGATCTCAGCCATGGAGCGGGCTCCCGTTTTTGTAGTGGATCGCCAGTGATAAAAAAGGCGCGAGGTTCAGCGCCGGAGTCACTGCAGATTAAGCCTGGGAAATTTGCCAAACAATCCGATAATCGACTCAGTGTTCGTTTATCGAACAGATTGTTGTCAGCCTAACTTTGTGTGTTGTCTGCAAAAGATCGCAGCCTGCGGCAGCTCTCTACAGGGGTATGTATTCCAATTCAGGAGCCGCCGCAGGCTGCGATCTTTTCAATCTACAGCGCGATATCAAGTCGCATCCGCATGACTCACCATGCCTTTGATCACCACCGCCGTGGTCGCCAACGCTGCCGGAATCACCAGCGCCGTCAACACCTGCTCGAAATTCCAGCCCAACCCCAGCAGCGTCGCGCCCATCCACGCGCCGAGAATCGCGCCGAAACGGCCAATCCCCAGCATCCATGAGACGCCGGTTGCCCGGCCCTGCGTCGGATAGAACCGCGCCGCCAACGAAGGCATCGCCGATTGCGCACCGTTCACGCACATCCCCGCCACCAACACCAAGGTCGCCAGCAATGTGATGTTGCCCAGACTCTGCCCCACCGCGTAGGCAAAAAACCCGGCCAGCAGATAGAAAATGCCGATGACCTTGTGCGGATTGAAGCGATCCATCGCCCATCCCACACCGACCGCACTCAATACTCCGCCGAACTGGAACAATGCGCCGATAAACGCGGCCTGCTCCATGCTCGCGCCGCTGTCACGCATCAGCGTCGGCAGCCAACTGGTCAGCAGGTACACAATCACCAGGCCCATGAAGTACGTCAGCCACAGCAGCAGCGTGCCGGCGCTGTAGGTGCCGGAAAAGATCACTGCGAACACGTTACGCGCCTTGACGGTTTTCTGTTCCGGGACGCTGAAACTCGAAGCCTGCGCGACCACCACCGGATCAATCGGCGCCAGCGTCTTGCGGACTTTGTCAGTGCCACGGTTACGGACTACAAGGTAGCGCGCCGATTCCGGCAGCCAGAACAGCAGCACCACGGCGAGGATCAAGGGCAAAATGCCGCCGATCAGCAACAGGCTGTGCCAGCCGAACGCCGGGATCAACTTGGCGGAAATGAACCCGCCACCGGCCATGCCAAGGTTGAAACCACAGAACATGCTAGTCACCAGAAGCGACTTCTTGCGCTCCGGAGTGTATTCCGACAGCAGCGTCGTCGCGTTCGGCATCCCCGCGCCCAGACCGAGGCCGGTCAAAAAGCGCAGCACCAGCAATTGTTCGACGTTGGTGCTGTACGCCGATGCCAGGCTGAAAGCGCCGAACAGCACAACCGCGCCCACCAGTACGACTTTGCGCCCGAAGCGGTCAGCCAGAGGCCCGGAACCGAGTGCGCCGAAGACCATGCCGATCAGCGCGGCACTCATCACCGGGCCAAGGCTGGCGCGGTCGATGCCCCAATCCTGCGACAGCGCCGGGGCAATGAAGCCCATCGCTGCGGTGTCGAGGCCATCAAGAAACACAATCAGGAAACACAGGATCACCACCCGCCACTGATAGCGCGAGATCGGTTGGGCGTTGATAAAGGACTGCACGTCGAGGCAGTTACCTACAGCGGACTGAGGCTGGTTCATTGTTTTTATTCCACGCAAAAAACGCAGTCGAACGGCGACCGGCCAAGGAGCGGCACGGTGACAAGAATAGAAGGTTGCAATCAGGCGTTGCGGGGAACCCGGCAACAGGAACTGGGGCGGCGACAGTCGGGGAACGTGCGCATGGGGAGTTGCCTCTTGTCATTATTATGGGAGTCGGCAGTCCGGCTGACGCTTTCGCTCAGCGCCGGATGACGCTGCCGCGACATTAATGATCCGAGGGTTTTAGCGTCAATTCGATAAACGCAACACTGTGCGTTTATCGAACAGCTTCATCAGGCAAACAACTGCGCGCTGAGGTCGCGGCTGGCACTGAGCAGGCCCGGCAGAAAGCGCTGCTCCAGCTCGGTGCGGCTGACTCGGCCGGCGTGGGTGCTGACGTTGAGCGCGGCCACCACTTGCCCCGAGGCGTCGTAAACCGGCACGGCAATCGAGCGCAGGCCTTGCTCCAGTTCCTGATCGACAATGCACCAACCCTGCTGCCGCACTTCTTGCAGGCATTCGAGCAGTGCGTCGGGGGTGTGAATCGTGCGGCTGGTCTTGGCGACCAGTTCGGCGTGATCGAGGTATTCGCGTAGCGTCGTGTCGTCCAGCGCGGCCAGCAGAATCCGCCCCATCGACGTGCAATAGGCAGGCAAACGTCCGCCCACCGAGAGATCCACGGAGATCAGTCGCTGAGTCGTCGCCGATCGGGCGATATAGAGAATGTCGTCGCCCTCAAGCGTGGCCATGTTGCAAGCTTCGTGCAGTTGCTCACTCATGCGGTCGAGGTAGGGCTGCGCGGAAACGGCCAACGGCGTCGAGGATAAATAGGCATGGCCAAGGGTCAGCACTTTCGGCAGCAGCGAATACGTGCGGCCATCGGTGGTGGCGTAGCCGAGTTTGATCAAGGTGTGCAGGCACCGGCGCACCGCAGCGCGGGGAATTTCCGTACGGTGGCTGATCTGGGCGATGGTCAAATGCCTTTTGCGCTCCTGAAATGCCTGCACCACCGCCAGGCCACGGGCCAGCGAGGTCATGAAATCCGGATCGCCTGTCAGCGCCTGGATCCGTTTGGCCGGCGAAGCGACGATCGGCGGCGCCACGGAAGTGAAGGAGTTGCGCATTTGGTCGTTCATTTCAGGTCCTTTATCCGGCTCGGATCACGGGCTATACAATCGGCTCACAGGGAGATGCACAAGGGCTAGGCCAACAACATTGGGCGATTATCGAACCGTCGACCGATAATCGCAATCGAGCACACAGCGCACGTTCGGCCGCGTGAGCGGTTTGCGCAACTTTGAACGCACACTGAATCAGCGTTTTTAGTTGTTCGACTTAATGGCGCCAAAAACAGATCGCTTGGCAAATAACGGTTTGCCCGTGAGGCAACTACCGATAAAAGTTGTCAGTAACATAACGATCACACATCCAGAACCTTTTTTAACTTGGCAAAGATAGTCATTCCCGAATCGACCGCTATAATGCACCTCAGTGGGACCACCGTTCTTTACTTGCCGTGGTCGCCACCCGCTGACGCGATGTCCATCGCCGACAGCCCGGCCAGCGCCTGACGCGAATGACTCATGCAACGCCAGCGCTCGCTGAAACAGGAAGCTGATGCTACGTCAGTTTTAATCTGGTGCCGTAGCCCGCCTGCAACATGGAAGTCTTGATCGCCCTGCCGATTACATCAATGCCTGTTCAGGTATTGGCACTCGACGGACCCGCTCAATCGATTTGTTGCCGTGCGTTTCACCAGACATTTAACTCAACTCAAACAGGTAGCACTGTGACGAAAGACGAACTGCGCGCGGAACTTGAGCGCCAGGAACAACGTTACAAGGAAGTTTACGGCGGGGAAGTCACCACCTACGCCGCTCAGCCAGAACCGGAACGCAAGGCATGGCGTAAACGCCCCACCGTTCAGGATCAGGTCTTCAAGCAAGAAATTGAAAAGATCGAAAAGGAACTCAAAGCCGAAGAGCCATGAGCCACGGGTTTTGATCATTTCCAAGGCAGCCGTGCGCACCGTTACAAACGCGGTGTATCGACGATGCCATGCGCGCCCGCTACCCGCGGGCAGCGGCTATCTCCCCGTCATGAACGCTAATGGGGAGCTACATAAAGGTTTCAAAGATATTTCAGACAAGCGTTTGAGCCCGCGATCTCCACGGAAAAAGGTGCGCTTCCGAATACTTTTCCATTGAAAATCAACAGGTTGAAAAACCCTGCGTGACACTGGGTTTTAACGCGCTGCAACAAATTAAATCGAAGAAGAATGTTACCGATGAGCAGGGAGGGCATCGATTTCGAGACTTTTCTGGCATAATCGCGCCCCCTTACGACCGGGTCAGAAAACCTTCATGATCGATTTATTCAGCGGACTGGATGCTTGGGTGCTTGTGAGCCTCTTGCTCGCCCTGACGTTTGTCCTCGCCTTCGAGTTCATCAATGGATTTCATGACACCGCTAACGCGGTAGCCACTGTTATCTACACCAAAGCCATGCCGCCTCACCTGGCGGTGTTCTTCTCCGGTGTGTTCAATTTCCTCGGCGTGCTGCTGGGTGGCGTTGGCGTGGCGTATGCCATTGTCCACTTGCTGCCGGTTGAGCTGCTGATCAATGTGAACACCGGCCATGGCCTGGCGATGGTGTTCTCGTTGCTCGCCGCGGCAATCGCCTGGAACCTTGGCACCTGGTACTTCGGTATCCCGGCGTCCAGTTCCCATACCCTGATCGGCTCGATCCTCGGTGTTGGCCTGGCCAACGCCCTGATCAACGACATACCGTTGGCCGACGGCGTGAACTGGCAGAAAGCGATCGACATCGGCGCCTCGCTGGTGTTCTCGCCGATGGCTGGTTTCCTGATCGCCGCACTGATACTGATCGGCCTGAAATGGTGGCGGCCGCTGTCGAAGATGCACAAGACGCCGGAACAGCGCCGCAAGATCGACGACAAGAAGCACCCGCCGTTCTGGAACCGCCTCGTCTTGGTGATCTCGGCCATGGCCGTCAGCTTCGTGCACGGCTCCAACGATGGTCAGAAAGGTATCGGCCTGATCATGCTGGTGCTGATCGGTATCGTCCCTGCGCAGTTCGTACTCGACCTGAACAGCACGACCTACCAGATCGAACGTACCCGCGATGCGACCCTGCATCTGAGCCAGTTCTACCAGCGCAACGCCGACTCCCTCGGTGAGTTCCTGGCCCTGGGCAAGAGCGTAGAAGGCGATCTGCCGGAGAAATTCCGCTGCAACCCGCAACAGACTGAACCGACCATCTCCGCCCTGCTCCACACCCTCAAAGGTGTAGCGGACTACCATTCGCTGTCGTCGGAAAGCCGCATTGAAGTGCGTCGCTACCTGCTGTGCCTAGACGACACCGCGAAGAAAGTCGGCAAGTTGCCTGGCCTGGAACCCCGTGAAAAGGCTGACCTGGACAAGCTGCGCAAAGACCTGACCACCACCACCGAATACGCGCCGTTCTGGGTGATTCTGGCGGTTGCACTGGCCTTGGGCCTGGGCACCATGGTTGGCTGGAAACGCGTGGTACTGACCATCGGCGAGAAGATCGGCAAGCAAGGCATGACCTACTCCCAGGGCATGTCGGCGCAGATCACCACCGCCACCCTGATCGGCATGGCCAACATCTTCAGCCTGCCGGTGTCCACCACCCACGTCCTCTCCTCGGGCGTGGCCGGCACCATGGTCGCCAACAAAAGCGGCCTGCAAGGCGGCACGGTGAAAACCATCCTGCTGGCCTGGGTACTGACCCTGCCGGCGACCGTGGCACTGTCGGCCGGGTTGTTCTGGCTGGCGTCGAAGGCGCTGGGTAGCTGATAGATAGCGGTAAATGATAAAGGCGCGATTCGAGAGGATCGCGCCTTTTTTTTTTTGGATTTTGGGTTTGGGTTTGGGATTGGGATTGGGATTGGGGGCATATCCGTTGCTGCGGGTGTTGCTGCTGGCGGTTTCGCTCTTACAGCGACTCACTTTTCCAAACGCCGAAAAGTAAGCAAAAGGCTTTGCCCCCGGCGTACGGCACTTCGCTAAGGCTCAGTGTTCCCTCGCTACGGTGTCCATCCGGGGGCATCGCTTCCGGTTTGCTTCGCTGCACCTCCTTTCGATGGATGCGGCTTCGCCGCACGGCGCTGCGCGCCTCCCCCCTGATGAACACCTTCGCTCGGCCTGCCGATGGGGGCAAAAGAGCAAAAGCAACATCAAGAGCCAAAGCCAAAGCCAAAGCCAAAACAGATCAAAAAATCGCAGCTTCGGAAGCTCACAAGGAATGAGTACACCCACCAGAGCTTGGTCGGCTGTCAGGCTGGCTCCTACAGTTTTAACTGCGTACAACCCAAGCGGCAAAGCCGCACCACTCAACACAATGAGCGTTAGCTCGAGTACCGCTTTTGATCTCAGAGCCCGTCGGTAGGCTGAGTGGAGGGATTGATCCGGGGGTGGGAGCGCAGCGACCGTTTGGCGAAGCCAAACACATCGAAAGGAGGTGCAGCGAAGCAAACCGGAAGCGATGCCCCCGGATCAATTCCGGAGCGAAGGAACCCCGAGCCTCAGCGAGGGGCCGAACGTCAGGGTAAAGCCTTTTTGGTTACTTTTTTCTGGGCCGGCACTCCGGGCGTCTGGAAAAAGTGACCCGCCGTAAGGGCGGAACCACAAGACGCCATCACCCAAAAAACGGATATACACACAAACCGAAAGGCAAAAAAAAGGGCAACCGAAGTCGCCCAAAATGCCTTGCGTGCCCATCAATCCAGAAGAACTACTTCTTGCGCTTATTCGCATCCTTCCAGATAAAAAATCCAAACCCTGCAAAAAACAGAACCATGAGCCCAACCGTCAGAACCCCGGCAAACACCACGTTATCGAAAAACATGACTGTGGCCTCCTGGCCCCTGCTCTGCTGCGATGGAGCTAAGTTAACCAATCACGCAGGCGCAGAAATTGACCAGGATCAAGTCCGGTCAACACAGCAAGCAAAGGCGGGAAAATAACTGACCTGCATCAAAGGATGCAGGAGGAGATCAACGCTTTTTCGGTTTGTTTTTCGACTTTTTCTTGGCTTTTCCCAACGGCATGGCCTGTTCGAAGGCATTGCGCACTTCGTTCAGACGCTTCTCGTTGAGGTCATGCACACGCTTGGCGCGTTCGGTACTGAGGTCGATCAGTTTGTCGTCTTGGCTCATGGCGTTCGGTGCATCACTTGAGGAAATCACAACTGCCACAACATGGGCAGGACTGCGCCAATAATGCAGCCTGGCGCCTGCGCTGACCAGTCGGCACACCTCAAATCTCGATATCGACCCACAAGCCCTGACGCGGCTGATCTTCCATCAGCGGCACCACCGGCACCGTGTTGTCTGCATTGAGTGCCGTACCCGGCACGGCGAGGTGTTCCTCAGGGTCTTCATCGGCTTCGCGGCGCCGACGATCACGCTCCTGCTGGCGACGCTGTTCTTCGCGCAGCAGCAGCCCGTCCTCTTCAGGATCGCGTTTTTGCAGATCGATCGTGCTTTCGTTGGAGCTTTCCTGCACCGGTACCACCGGAGGAATGTCCGGCCGCTGGCGGATCGGATCCTGCTGGGAAGTGATCGGCACGGCGCTCAGGGGGAGCATCGGTGGCAGCATATAAAGGGTCTCCTGTGAGCAGGCTATCGGCTTGGACGTGGACGGCTTGAGCCGCCGGTCGCAAACTTGTGACCGGGTTAGCACTCACTGGTGCCCTGCTCCCGCGCAAATCCGACGCATGACCTAATCTTCCCTTTGCAGTTAAAAGCCGGCCACGGCTCCTAATCCTTTGGCCTCGGGGCCTCATTCCGTTAAGATAGCCCGCTTTTTCAAGGTGGGAGTCAGGCAGCATGGCGCAGCAGTATCAACCGGGGCAACGCTGGATCAGTGACAGCGAAGCAGAGCTTGGTTTAGGCACCGTTCTGGCACAGGACGGCCGCTTGTTGACCGTGCTTTACCCGGCCACTGGCGAAACCCGCCAGTACGCGCTACGGAATGCGCCCCTGACCCGCGTGCGGTTCTCGCCGGGTGACAGCATTACCCACTTCGAAGGCTGGAAGATGACCGTGCAGCAAGTCGACGATGTCGACGGGCTGATGGTCTATCACGGTCTCAACGGGCAGAACGAAGCCGTCACCCTGCCGGAAACCCAGCTGTCGAACTTCATTCAGTTCCGTCTGGCCAGCGACCGTCTGTTCGCCGGTCAGATCGACCCGCTGGCGTGGTTCTCCCTGCGCTACAACACCCTCGAACACACCAGCCGCCAGTTGCAATCTTCGCTCTGGGGCCTGGGTGGCGTTCGCGCACAGCCGATTGCGCACCAGTTGCACATTGCCCGTGAAGTCGCTGACCGTATCGCGCCGCGGGTTTTGCTGGCGGACGAAGTGGGTCTGGGTAAAACCATCGAAGCCGGTCTGGTCATCCATCGCCAACTACTCTCGGGCCGCGCCAATCGCGTGCTGATCCTGGTGCCGGAAAACCTCCAGCACCAGTGGCTGGTGGAAATGCGCCGCCGCTTCAATCTGCAGGTCGCGCTGTTCGACGAAGAACGCTTCATCGAAAGCGATGCCGCCAACCCGTTCGAAGACACTCAACTCGCGCTGGTTGCGCTGGAATGGCTGGTCGACGACGAAAAGGCCCAAGACGCATTGTTCGCCGCTGGCTGGGACTTGATGGTGGTCGACGAAGCGCACCACTTGGTCTGGCACGAAGAAAAGGCCAGCCCCGAGTATTCGCTGGTCGAACAACTGGCCGAAGTGATTCCGGGCGTGCTGCTGCTCACCGCCACCCCGGAACAACTTGGTCAGGACAGCCACTTCGCCCGTCTGCGCCTGCTCGATCCAAACCGTTTCCATGACCTGGCCGCGTTCCGCGCCGAGAGCGAAAACTATCGCCCGGTGGCCGAAGCCGTTCAGGAGCTGCTGGACAAAGGGCGCCTGTCGCCTGAAGCACACAAGACCATTCACGGTTTCCTCGGCAACGAAGGCGAAGCCCTGTTGACCGCGGTCAACGATGGCGACACCGAAGCCAGCGCCCGTCTCGTGCGTGAACTGCTCGACCGCCACGGTACCGGCCGCGTGCTGTTCCGTAACACCCGCGCCGCTGTGCAGGGTTTCCCGGAACGCAAACTGCATCCGTACCCGCTGCCATGCCCGGACGAATATCTGGAACTGCCGCTGGGCGACCATGCCGAGCTGTACCCGGAAGTCAGCTTCCAGGCCCAGCCGGACGCCAGCGAAGAAGAGCGCTGGTGGAAATTCGATCCGCGCGTCGAGTGGCTGATCGATCAGCTGAAAATGCTCAAACGCACCAAAGTGCTGGTGATCTGCGCCCCCGCGGAAGCCGCGCTGGCCCTGGAAGACGCCCTGCGCGTGCGCTCCGGCATCCCGGCCACGGTGTTCCACGAAGGCATGAACATCCTTGAGCGTGACCGCGCCGCCGCCTACTTCGCCGACGAAGAGTTTGGCGCGCAAGTACTGATCTGCTCGGAAATCGGCAGTGAAGGTCGCAACTTCCAGTTCGCGCATCACTTGGTACTGTTCGATCTGCCGTCGCACCCGGACCTGCTTGAGCAGCGTATCGGTCGTCTCGACCGGATCGGCCAGAAACACATCATCGAACTGCACGTGCCATACCTGGAAACCAGCCCGCAAGAGCGTCTGTTCCAGTGGTACCACGAAGCGCTTAACGCCTTCCTCAACACTTGCCCGACCGGCAACGCCTTGCAGCATCAGTTCGGCCCGCGCCTGCTGCCGCTGCTTGAAGAAGCCGACGACAGCGAGTGGCAAGCGCTGATCGACGAAGCGCGCACCGAGCGCGAGCGTCTGGAAGAAGAGCTGCACACCGGTCGCGACCGTCTGCTGGAACTCAACTCCGGCGGCTCGGGTGAAGGCGATCAACTGGTCGAGGACATCCTTGAGCAAGACGATCAGTTCGCCCTGCCGATCTACATGGAAACCCTGTTCGACGCGTTTGGCATCGACAGCGAAGACCATTCGGAAAACGCCCTGATCCTCAAGCCGAGCGAAAAAATGCTCGACGCCAGCTTCCCGCTGGGCGATGACGAAGGCGTGACCATCACTTACGACCGCAACCAGGCGCTGTCGCGCGAAGGCATGCCGTTCATCACCTGGGAACACCCGATGGTGCAGGGGGGCAGGGAGGTGGTGCTGTCCGGTGCGATGGGCTCC